>NZ_NZQP01000045.1:0-43161 GCF_002695945.1 Marinimicrobium sp.
AACGGTAAACCCCGCAAACGCCGGAACCACATTGAGGCACTCAGCCTTGCAAAAGCTTAACGTGAAGATAAACCAATGAACCCAGACCTGAATCACCTGCACCCTTATCCGTTTGAAAAGCTCGCCAAGCTTAAAGCGGGCGTGGAGCCGCCGGAACATCTATCCCATATTGCACTATCCATTGGTGAGCCCAAACACCAGCCGCCGGCATTCGTGCTCGACACCCTGAGCCAGAACCTCAACCGCGTCGCCAACTACCCCGCGACCAAGGGCCTGCCGGAATTGCGTCAGTCTATTGCCCAATGGGCCGAAAAGCGCTTTGCACTGAGCACGGGGCAACTCGACCCCGAGGCGCAGGTCCTCCCCGTAAACGGCACCCGCGAAGCCCTGTTCGCTTTCGCCCAGGCCGTGGTGGACCGCACCGCCGAACAACCATTGGTGGTCAGCCCCAACCCGTTTTATCAGATCTACGAAGGCGCCGCCCTGCTTGCCGGAGCGCAACCGGCGTTTCTGAACTGTACCGCTGACAACCACTATATTCCCGACTTTGCCGCCGTCGACCCGAACATCTGGAAACACTGCCAACTCCTGTACCTCTGCTCACCGGGCAACCCGACCGGAGCGGTACTCACGCTCGAGCACTGGCGCACCCTGTTGGCACTGGCCGACGAGTATGATTTTGTAATTGCCTCGGATGAGTGTTACTCCGAACTCTACTTCGACGAACAGGCACCCCCGCTTGGATTGTTGCAGGCCTGCACAGAGCTCGGCAGTGAAGACTTCAGCCGCTGTGTGGTCTTTCACAGCCTATCCAAACGCTCCAACCTGCCGGGCTTGCGCTCTGGGTTTGTGGCCGGTGATGCGTCGATTCTCGCGGAGTTTTTGCGTTACCGGACCTACCACGGTTGCGCCATGCCGGTACCCTCACAACTGGCGAGCATCGCGGCCTGGGAAGACGAGGCGCATGTGCGGGCGAACCGAGATCTGTATCGCCAGAAGTTCGCGGCGGTGCTGGACATCCTGGACGGCTGCCTGGATGTTGCCAAACCTGAAGCGGGCTTCTATCTCTGGCCGCGCACGCCGGTGGACAGTGAGACGTTCGCCCGGGAGTTGTTTGCCCAACAGAACATTACCGTCCTCCCCGGCAATTACCTGGCCCGCGACACCAAAACCGGCAATCCGGGCGACCACTATGTCCGAATGGCATTGGTGGCATCCCTGGACGAATGCGTCGAAGCGGCACACCGGATTCGCGAGTTCATGAAACAGTACTGAGGGTCTTCGTAGGAAGTGCTGCGGGATGTCGCAGTACTAGGCTGGAACTTCGAATGGAGTGCTGCGGGAGGGGGTTCCCCTTTGGGGCACGCTGTGAATACATCCCTGTACGCTCTGCACCGGCCGTCCAGGCCGGTGACGGCCCCAAAGGGGAACCCCCTCCCTCCGCGGTGCCACCCAGATAGTTTCGGGAACTAGATAGCTCTGCAAAAATCTCTGAGTGGCAATGAGGAGGATGCGCGGGAAGCCAGTTGAAGACTCTCGGAGGCAGGGAGCCGACGAGAAGCCCCCAGGGATGGGTTCACGGCGGGTCTTCAACTGGCTTCCCGTGCAGCCTCCGGACCTCACGCTGGCAACTCACTTTTAACGAGTCCCAAATAGACCATGGATATTACAAAGAACCTGAAAAAACCCGAACGAGTCGAGTTCATTTTGAATCGGCTCCAGGAACTGTATCCCGAGCCGCCGATACCGCTCGATCACAAAGACCCCTACACCCTACTGGTCGCTGTACTGTTGTCCGCCCAATGCACCGACGAGCGGGTCAACCAGGTCACCCCACATTTGTGGCAACTCGCCGACAACCCCGCGGACATGGCCAAAATACCCGTCGAAGACATCCAGGCCGTCATCCGCCCCTGCGGACTCTCGCCTCAGAAAGCCAAAGCCATCTCCAAACTGTCCCAGATACTCATCGACGAACACAACGGCGAAGTCCCCGATGACATAGACGCCCTGGAAAAACTGCCCGGCGTCGGCCACAAAACCGCCAGCGTCGTCATGAGCCAGGTTTTTGGCGTGCCCGCATTTCCGGTCGACACCCACATCCACCGGCTCGCACAACGCTGGGGACTGACCAACGGCAAAAATGTCACCCAAACCGAAAAAGACCTAAAACGCCTGTTCCCCAAAGACCGCTGGAACGCCCTGCACCTGCAGATCATCTATTATGGACGCGAGTACTGTTCCGCGCGGCGCTGTGATGGTACGGTGTGCGAGATTTGCCGGACCTGCTATCCAGCACGTAAACATCCCAAAAAAGTACACAAACCCTGAACCACCGGCACCCAATTCCAGACTGAAGGACACACAGGATGACCGCTCTACTCAAACACCTGCACCTGCTCTTTGTGTTGCTCTCTTTTATCGGTTTCTTTATCCGCGGCATCTGGATGATGCAGGGCTCTGGCTTGCTAAAACGCAAGTGGGCTCGAGTGCTGCCCCATATCAATGACACCCTGCTACTGGTGAGCGCCGTTGCCCTGGCTGTTGTCATGGGTTACTCGCCGGGCGATCATCCCTGGCTGATGACCAAAATCATCGCTCTGTTTGTCTACATCGGTGTGGGCGTGCTGGCCTTCCGGCACCCNAAAAANNCNGTNCGGGTCGCCGCCTGGCTGATCGCGCTCGGGATTTTCCTCTACATTGTCAGCGTNGCCCTGTTCAANCACCCGCTGGGCTTTATGTTGACCCTGGGCGCCTAAGTCACCNNCCGTGGCCNACTACGCGCCCACNTCCTGGCGNCGNCTGGCACTGTTCGCCCTNCTGTTTGTGCTGCTGACCGCTGCGGGGCTNTATTCCGTNTGGGGTCAGTTTGCCGGGCGGGAACTGACCTTCGATACCCGTCTGCTGCAGCCCTGGGTGCTACTATCGCTGTTGGCATTGCTGGCCGTTTATTACCTCAGTGATGCACTGCGATTGGGGTACACCCTGCAGGCGCTGGGACACCGGGTCCCATTNCGGAGCCTTCTGTCACTCGTTTTTATCAANCTGTTTTTTTCCAATATCACACCNATGGCCACCGGAGGCGGTTTTGCGCAGATCTGGTATCTGCGCCGCGAAGGTGTNCCNNTTGGCCACGCGACCGCNGCCACGACNTTNCGCACCCTNCTGGCGGTGGCGTTTATTTTTACCCTGGCGCCCCTGTGCCTGCTGACCCTGGACGTATTCAGCGAAGGCACCCTTGGAAAAAACATAGGGTGGGCGCTGGCGGGCTTTGTGGTGTTGTACCTGGGCTTTTTTGCCCTGGTACTGTTNCGCACCCNCTGGCTGATTGGNCTGGTGAGNGTTCTGNTGCAACAGCTTCGCCGCTGGCATGGACTCAGTGATCGCCGCCACCGCCGCTGGCAGTTCCACCTGCGCCGGGAGATGTTGCGATTCGCGCGCGCGTTTCGCGAGTATGGTTCCGGTAACCACTGGGCGGTGTTCGCCTCCATCCTGTTTACGGCACTATTCCTGTTGAGCCTGTTCAGCTTTCCCGCGCTGCTTCTTTGGGGGCTGGACTACTCGGTCAGCTACGTGAACATCCTGGGGTTGCTGCTGGTGACGACCTTTATCATGTATTTTTCGCCGACCCCTGGCGCCTCAGGTATTTCTGAGGGAGTATTTGGTCACTTCTTTCGGTCCTTGATTGGTGGCCCCCACTTATTGCTGGTGACCCTTGCCTGGCGAGCACTGACCATCTACCTGGGGATGACCATCGGGCTGGTGCTGTTCAAGCGAACCCTGGCAAAAAATCTTTTACGCGACGCCCAACGGAATAAACGGTAATGAAAGCGCCACGCCTGATGAAATGGCTGTTCTATCTGAATTTGACGATCGTCGGCTTCCTGATCGGCTACAAGCTCTACCTCAACCTGGACCGCCCCGAGTACAACAGCCTGCACACGGAACAGCTACGCCTACTCAAAGATAACCTCGAATCCCGGGATGACTACCAGTTCGCGGTGGTAGGGAACATCAACAACTCGGTGGGCGTGTTTGAAAAGCGCATAANTCCCACGCTGAACCAGTCCGGCGTGAATTTCATGGTCTCCGCCGGCAATGCNGTCAGTGGCGGCGGTGAAGACAAATACCGCGCGCTCCACGGCACCCTGAGCCACCTGGACATTCCCTACCTGCTGACGTTCGGGNAANAGGAGCACGAGGACTTCGGCAGCTTCCGTTTTTACGAGCATTTCGGACCCTATTTCTANAACTTCAAGCTGGGCAACAGTCAGTTCATTTTTCTGGACAGCACCGGAAAAACCCCCTGGCGCTGGCAGATCGAGTGGCTCAAGGGGTTGCTNGGCGACGCNCAGTCAGGCCCGGTGTTCCTCTTCCTTGGGCATCCCCTCTANCCGGTCGAGCACGAGCTGCTGTTCGAGCGGGNAGACCAATACCTGCAGGACCCCACATTCAAGGATGCACTGCTTGGCCTCATTCACCAGCATGATGTCACGGCGGTGTTTTCGGCCAACCTNCCGCTCTATTCCAGNCAAACCCATCAGGACACNCACTTCATTACCACGGGCGGTGGCGGCGGNCTGGTACTGAACGATGACGTNAGCTTTTATCACTACGTCAAGGTCGCCGTNTCGGGTCGCNATGTGGANATCACCATGGANCGCCTNGATGTNGGCCANCACCCGCTGCTCTCCACGCTGGAGAGCTTATGGTTTTTCATCTACTCCCTGTTCTATGTCGGGTACGTCAACTTCATCCTCCTGGTCAGCGCTTTCACGGTAATCGCCATCAAGCTCTACCAGCGTATTGTGGTCGGTCAGGACTACTACCCGGACTTTGATCTGGACCCCACCCCTTGGCAGAANGCCCCCCTGCGGGTGGCCATGTTCACCAACAACTATCTACCGTTTATTGGCGGGGTGCCGCTGTCGATTGAACGGCTGCGCCGCGGGCTGANTGCCCTGGGAAATTCCGTACTGGTGGTGGCACCGCGGTATCGACGTCAGGACCCCGAGGAATCCGGTGTGGTTCGCGCCCACTCACTGCTGACGCTCGGTGTTCGGGGNGAGTTCAGGCTCCCCAATATTTTCCTGAANCGGATTCGCCGNGCGGTGCGGGAATTCAAGCCGGACCTCATTCATGTCCATCATCCGATATGGATGGGCTCTCTNGGGCTGTGGCTGGCCCGNCGTCTGGACATNCCTTCNGTCTACACNTANCACACNCGGCTCGAGCACTACGCCCANTTCGTNCCNCTCCCNGGNGCACTGTTCCGCAACCTGATCTCNCACGGATTGATCAANCGCTTTGCNAATCGATGCAGCGGGGTCATCGTACCCACNAACTCCGCCGAGGATTACCTGCGTATGATCGGGGTGAAAACCCCNATCTTTGTNCANCCCACCGGNATTGACTATGACCGTTTTCAGACGGTNGACGATGNGGCCTTGGCNCGNCTTCGCCAGNANTACNCTCTGGAAGGAAAGCGGGTTCTGATCAGCGTGTCCCGNNTGTCGACGGAAAAGAACATCGATTTTCTGCTGGATGCGGTGGCNCGGCTCAAAGACCAGACCNNNACGCCCTTTCANTTANTGATGATCGGCGACGGNCATGANCGNCACCGCCTGCAACAGCGAATCGAACANGANGCACTGNCNGANCATNTCACGCTGGTGGGCGCGATCGCCCCGGAGGACATGGCCACTTACTACCGCCTGGGCGATCTCTTTGTCTTCGCTTCCAAATCGGAAACCCAGGGAATGGTCATCCTGGAGGCCATGGCCGCGTCCCTGCCCGTTGTCGCGGTGCGCTCCAGCGGCATTGATGATGTGGTCCGGGAGGATGAAAACGGCTATAAAACGCCCGATAATCTNGAGGTCTGGTGNCAGCGGGNNCGCNANCTGATNGAGGANGACNNGCACCGTGANCNTCTNTCCCGGCAGGCACAATCGTTTGCACAGCANTATTCCACCGACGCATTTGCGCGCAACGTGAAAGGNATTTACAGTTGGCTGATGGCNGCCCACCATCAACATAAAAACCATTCAGAGTGGTAGAGNCNCTTTCTTTACAGCAAAAACTTATAAGTTTCCGTNATCTAGACTGATTTCTAATAACAAAGGTGGGTTGAGTGGCCTACCGTTGACGGTGTCGCCAAAATGTCNTATACAAGGCACTACGCTGTACAAAATTCATAACAAACCACTGGCGCGACTATGAAAAAACTATTTATTCTACTCAGTCTTNTGGTGTGCCTACCCAGCCAGGCCTGCGATGAAACCTGCAAGCGCGAGGCGGCCATGGAAGAGCACGGTGTCAAATTCCCCAGNTANCTCACNNCGTCCTACTGNCAGGACACCAGCGTNGCGTTTCTNTTNCGCGCGCGGGAGAGCCTGCAAAGCTANCGGGATGANAAGCTGACCACCGGCCATAAAGGAGGNATGCGCAACATCAGCAACTTCCTGAAGCAGCGCAAGCAATGGCTTGANGAGTGTGATCAGTATCTGGCCCTGACCGATCAGGGACGGGTATTCCGCGATGAAGCCACCACCCAGAATATTCTGACGGCCATCGATTCAACCACTGCGGAACTCGACCGTCTGGTCACCAGCGGAGGCGGTGTTCACGCACCCGCCAGTCAGGCGGAAATGGCGGGTGTGCGGATGGATCAGNTGTTTATGGTGGTCGACAACCACCGGACCGATCTGCAACTGCGTGGTCAACTGGTAATNCGTTAATCCCTTTTTTTNAGCGACAGCTTGGGCCGCGCGGGGCGGTCCTTGCGCTGCTCAGCAAACTGTTTGGCACTTTCTTCCGCCCGACGGGCNCGACTGTTNACGACGGTAGAGCGCTTCTGGGAGCCAGCATCCGAGCCGTTGGCGGCAGCNGCCANCGCCTCCATNCCNGANCGTAGCAGGCGCGCCTGATCGGCAAAGCTCAACCCTTGCGGATAGTTTGCCGGCGCGACGCCGGAGGGGTTGCGTACATCCCCCTCCACTTCCAGGCTGAAACCACTCGGGTGCTCCGCCCGGCCTCGGGCCAGATCCAGGGTCCANGNTTGGTAATCCAGGGATTCCATGGGTCAATCTCCGTTGNGGGAAGTGGCNNCGGCGCCCTTCCAGATCACGATTTGGTGGCGGCCCGACGCTGGCGNGCCGGCGGCGCGGCNCCAATATGGGCNTCGTTGCGCTGACGCGCCAGNTCAATCTGTTTCTGCCGCTCNGCGAANCGGGCCTTCTGGTCGTCCGTCANTTGNTGGTAACAACGCGGACAACTGACGCCTTTCATATACTCCGGCGCCTGCTTGTCTTCTTCCGTGATCGGGTGACGACAGCCGTGNCACTGNTCATAGCTGCCGGGCTCAAGGCGGTGATTGACCGCGACGCGGTTATCAAACACAAAGCACTCACCCCGCCANAGGCTCTCTTCCTCGGGGACTTCNTCCAGGTATTTGAGGATACCGCCCTGCAGGTGGTANACCTCATCAAAGCCCTGNGCTTTCATATACGCGGTGGCCTTCTCGCACCGAATGCCGCCCGTGCAGAACATGGCCACTTTCTTGTAGCGCGANGGGTCGAGGTTATCCTGCACGTANTGGGGGAATTCGCGGAATGTCTCGGTCTCCGGGTCAAGCGCCCGCTCAAAGCTCCCGATCGCATACTCGTAGTGGTTACGGGTATCGATNACGAGTACNTCNGGGTCGGANATCAGCGCNTTCCAGTCGCTCGGCGGCACGTANGTGCCCACGCTCTGGCGAGGGTCAATACCCTCCACCCCCATGGTCACGATTTCCTTTTTCAGTTTGACCTTCATNCGGTAAAACGGCTGCTCATCGCTNGGAGANTCCTTGTGCTCCAGATCCGCCAGTCGCGGGTCCGAGCGCAGGTAGTCNAGCANNCCNTCGATGCCCTCCCGGGAGCCGGCAACCGTGCCGTTGATNCCNTCATGGGCCAGCAGCAGCGTNCCTTTNAGACCCAGCGCCACGCAGCGCTCCCGCAGGGGATCACTGATCTCCTGGAAGTCNGGCAGAGANGCAAATTTATACAGGGCAGCGACAACAAAAGCACTCATGGGAAGACAATNAACCTCGGGGAACTGACAGAAAGCGCGCATTATAAACGCTTAAANTTTGAACAACCAGCTTCNNCCGGTGAATTGACGGGTCAATTCACCGGANTTCAGGACTTCGCNCCACCGCCCAGGCAGGGNGGCGAGCCCGGNACCTGATTNGCGTCGCGCCACTCCTCTGGGCTGTANGTGTGCAGCGCCAGGGCATGGACNGGNCCTCGNANCTGCTCGGCGAGCGCCCCATAAANCGCCTGATGACGCTGCACCTGNCGCTTGCCAACAAAGGCCNCAGAGACCANCACGACCTTGAAATGACTCTCCGANCCGGGGGGCACATTATGCTGGTGGCTNTCATTGAGCACCTCCAGNTGGAGGGGCTCGAAGGCCTCTGTCAAAGCACGNTTAATNGACGCTTCTACCGGTTTCATACACTACTCCACAAANTTTGTCGGCATTTTACCGATTGCCGACTACACTGTGTTAATTCANCCCTCAAAAAAACAATTGACCNCCATGNACCGNCCAGACACCATATCCATCAGGCGACGACGTCCAGCGCTCGCAANACCTCGGACGTGATGGGATAGACCGGGTAGTCACGGAAAAAATCCGCCAGATCGAAGGCCTCCAACACCCGTTCGCTNTAGTCCCGATGCCGGGCTCGCGCGGCGTCAAAGCCGCGAAACTGTAGTTGCTGCANGCANTCCGGGCACACCCGCCAGGGCCAGGGGTCCGGCTCGGGTAACCGGGTGGCCACCGNCANNCGCAGATCCGGNTGCTGNCGNCGCAACTGTTGCNGCGTCCGACAGTACGCCAGGTGGTACCCCGGCGCCGCCCAACTCTCTCCCGGCGCCTGCCCCCACACCAGAACCCGGCTGTTTTTATACGCCAGNGTNTAATCGTGCAGGCANCGTAAGGCCGACCAGCCCAGTGTCAGGCCCGTGAGGAGNTCTTCCCGTTCCCGGGCGGTGAGATGCAGCNGAGGATCAAAAAACTCGAANGCNCCCAATTGCTCCGCCCCGAGAGANGCCCGCANGCGGTTGAACGGCTCAAACTCCAGAAAGTCCGGCAGCTTCACGAGCGNTCCTCGGTNAGCAACCCTTCGATACGGGATTCCGCATCGGTGCGCANCCGGAACTCAACCCGNCGGGAGCGGATNTCGTCCTCCTGGCCGTTTCGGGTCACCACCTTGGAGGAGGACAGTCCATTGGCGGTCAGNTGCGCCTTGATCCAGGCCCGCTCCGGCTCCACGTCCGGCAGGCTGAGCAGGTAGGCCAGGGTTGTGCGGGTTCGAGCCTGGGACAGCGCCATATTGCGAATGTAGGCTTCCCGCTCCGGCAGGNTACCCCAGTCGCTGGAGGTGTGGCCTTCAATCCGCACCTCCAGAATGTCGTCCCGGTANTTGGGGGAGGTGATGATCGCCAGGTAGCGCGGGAAGAANTCGGACAATATCGCCTCAAACGCGGGACGCAGGGTGTCTTCCCCCTGGGGAAAGAGCACNTCGGTGTCGTAAAAGCGCAGGCTGAGATCCCGGTTNAGTTCGGCTCCCCAGCGCGGCAGGTCGTCTCCGAACTCTTCCTGAAGATCGTCGTACAGCTGGGTCTTCAGGCGGTCGTAGAGCACCGCCACATCNCGAATTTTACGGCTCTCGATCTCGAGCTGAACCATATAGACCACGGCAATCAANAGGAACACCATCATCAGTCCCCCCATCAGATCACTGACGGAGACCCAGTGCTCCTCGTGCTCTACATCATGGTTGGGCCGGGGTGCGAGCGGATTTTGCTGATTGGGACGCTGAGTCATGAGTGGTATCGGGGCCATTGGAATCAGTAACCGCGCCGCTGGCCTGAACCAGNGCGCGCAACTTGTCNGTCAGCGGTGAATAGTCGTTGACGAATTTCTCGGACAGTGAGGTCAATTGATAGCCAAAGGTGGTCAGCGCCTTGGTCAGTTCGCGCTCCAGTGCCTTATCAAGCTCCTCCAACTGACTGCCGGTACGNTCCACCAGGGCTTCCACCTGTTGGTGCANACCGTTCTGGGATTGNGTCAGNCTGTCGGCCAGGTTGCGATGCACTTCCGCCGAGGTATCCCTCAGGGCCCGGGAGGCTTCATCCAGCACCTGNCTCAGTTGCTGTTGGTTGCGGGTCACGCTGTCCGCCAGCTGATCCGTGAGCGCATCCACCCGNCCCTCCAGAGAGGGNAGACCCGCCGCAGCCTTTTCNGCCACCGTCGANAGCTGGGACAGATACTGATCCANCCCCTGNGCCTGCGCCTGCAGCGCTTCCATCAGCCCNCCGAGAGACTCGGANACCTGATTGAACACCTCGGAGTGGGTGACCACTTTCTCATACGCCCGGCTGGCCTTGTCGAGCAGCTCNCCNTTGGACTTCTGAGTCACCAGAAGCTCCTGCAGTTCGGTTTTGTAGTTCTGNTGCCAGAGCAGCATNTTNCCNACCGCTTCATTGAGCTTCTTGAAGTTTTCGCCGTACTGNACGTCGATCTGGGCATTGAAGTCGGTNAGCACGGTNTCCAGCGCGCGAATCAGCGCCTGAGTGTTGGCCTCGGTCATATCGGCCTGATACTGCTCCAGAGACTGCTTCAGCCCCCGGATTTCGTCCTGCTGTTGCTGGCGCAAGCCCTGCACAGCAGCGTTCAGACCACCGGCATCGGGGTCGGACAGGGATTGGTGAATATCGGANAGCAGNTTGGCCAGATCATCGACCGTGGCCGCCTCGTAACTGGACTGGCGCCGATGCTGGCGCAGCGTGGTNGTCAAATGACGGAACTTGACCANCAAGGCGCCCAACAGGCCGGCNATGGAGGTCCAGAAGGCNGTCTGAAGCCCCTCNATCAANCCCGGAACGCTGGACTGGATATCCGTCGTGTCAAATTCCAGCAGCCCCAGCGCCACCCCGATAAAGGTACCGAAAATACCCGTACTGGTGAGAATGGTCGGGGCGTGTACCGCACTTTGGGAAGAGTAGCCCGGCCCGATGAAATAGACCGTCATCAGTACGATCAATGCCATCAAAACCAGTGACAGGGTTGAGAATTCGAGCAAGAAGTCCATAGAGGCCTGAGTCTGTATGCCGTCTCGGCGTTAACGTCGGCCCCGAGTGTAGCCTATTCGCCCCACGGTCGACCACTGCCGAGCACTCCCGCTCCTCTCAGAGAAACCGCGCCGCTCCCACGCTGACCCAGATGATGGCCAGCAGGATCAGACTGACCAGCACCAGTGCCGAGCCCATATCCTTGGCGCGACCCGCAAGCACATGCATTTCATCTCCCGTGCGATCAATCGCCGCCTCAATCGCCGAGTTCGCCAACTCCGCCATGATGACCCAGAACACACTGGCCACCAGCAGCAACCGCTCCATTAGGGTCGTCCCCAGCCAGAGCGAGGCCGGTAGCAGGATAACCGCCAACAGGACCTCCTGACGGAACGCCGCCTCGAAGCGCCAGGCCGCGGCAAAGCCGTGCATGGAGTACCCAAAGGCATCAACAATCCGGCGTAAACCGGTTTTTCCGGGTTTGGGCATAAGGTGGTAACACTCCTGGATGATCGCCAATGCCGCGTACGTTAACGGATTGTTGCGGCGATGGAAATCCCGGCCGTTCACTGTCATGGAAGATTCACAATGGAGTGCTATCAATACGCTGTCGGCGGCTGAAGTCCCAAGACCCAACCAAGGCGGTGACCTATGAACAGTCTCTTTGAACGCGTGCATCGGCTGGATACTCTCGCTTTTCTGTGGCTACACGTCACCAAGCGCTTCCCTTACCGCAAATCGGTTCGCTGGATTTCGAGAACCGGGGACGGCCACCTGTATATTCTGGGCTCCCTGGCACTGGCGCTGCTCGAGCCGGAGCACGGCCAGGCGTTTATCCTGGCGGGCATACTGGCCTACGCGCTGGATATCAGTCTCTACCTTTGGCTTAAAAATGCCATCAAGCGAGACCGGCCCGCCATGAAAATTGATTTCTACGAGGCCTGGATCACTCCCTCGGACCAGTTCAGCTTCCCCTCGGGGCATACCGCCGCCGCCTTTCTGTTTGCCGCGCTGGTTACCAGCTTTTATCCGGCTTTTGCCCTGCCCTGCTATCTGTGGGCCAGCATGATTGGCGCCAGCCGGGTGTTGCTGGGTGTGCACTACCCCAGCGATATCGCCGCCGGGGCCTTGCTGGGATCCGGAGCGGCAATGACGGGGCTCTATGCCTCCTCGATAATCTGGCCAACCACAGGCGTTTTATGAAGATACTGTACGGTGTTCAGGGCACGGGTAATGGCCACACCACCCGCGCGCGAATCATGGCAAGAGCACTCAAGGAGGAGGGAGTCGAAGTAGACTGGGTCTTTTCCGGGCGGGCGCCCGAAGACTATTTCGACATGGACACTTTCGGCTCGTACCGATGCTTTCGCGGTCTGACCTTTGTCACTGAGCACGGGCGGGTAAACTATCCTCGAACCATACTCAGCAGCCACCTGCGCACCCTTTACAGGGATATCCGCTCGCTGGATGTCAGCGGCTACGATCTGCTGATCAATGATTTCGAACCGGTAACCGCCTGGGCGGCGCGCCGAGCCGGGCTGCCCAGCATCGGCATTTCCCACCAATGTGCGTTTATGCACCAGATTCCGAAGCGGGGCGAAAACCTGTTTGTACGGGCCTTCATGCGGCAGTTCGCGCCGGTAGAGCACGCCATCGGTCTGCACTGGCACCACTTCAACCAGCCGATNCTGCCACCGCTGATTGAGCCCTCGCAGTANCCCAACGAGTGCCACGCCAAAGAGTATCTGGTGTATCTGCCCTTCGNTCAGCCCGAGGACATAGTGCCTCAGCTACGCGCGTTTCCGGACACCCGCTTCTACGTCTATCAGCCGGTACCGAAACCCATCGACGAGGGCCACATCCAGATCCGGCCCTTTTCCCGGGAAGGCTTTCAGGCCGATCTGCACCGGGTCGAGGGGGTCATTTGCAGCGCGGGTTTCGAGCTGCCCAGNGAGGCCATTCAGCTGGGCAAAAAGCTGCTGGTGCAGCCCGTGGTCGGTCAGATGGAGCAACAGTCGAATGCGTTCGCCTTGAGCCAACTCGGNTATGGTGCCGTGGCNCAGGTATTGACCGAAAAGGCCATTGGCGACTGGCTGGCCATGCCGCGNGCCCGNCCNGTNGATTACCCCAACGTTGCCCAGGCGCTGGCNCGCTGGCTGCTCAATGATCGGAAACCGGCGTTNGNGCAGTTGCGGGATGAGCTCTGGCGACAGGTGCCGGANCCGGANGCCAAGGTCAATCTGGAGCGTGCNTCCGCCACCGNTCAGCCCTGAACAGGGTGTCGGTGGCGGTTCAACGGTCAGAGGTCAAAAAGTCAGAGGTCGACTTTGCCGCGATTGCGTTTGATCGCGCCGCGCTGGGTTTTTCGATCCATNCGTTTTTGCCGCGCGGCCTTGGAGGGGCGAGTGGGCCGCCGGGGCTTGGGTCGGTGGCTGGCTTTGGCAATCAGCTCCGCCAACCGCTCCAGCGCATCGGCCCGGTTTTTCTCCCAGGTTCTGAAGCGCTGGGCTTTGAGCACCAGAACACCGTCTGCNGTGATNCGCTGGTCGCGCATCTGCAGCAGACGCTCCTTGACCGCTTCGGGCAGCGAAGACGCCTGAACATCAAAACGCAGGTGCACCGCGCTGTTGACCTTGTTGACATTCTGNCCCCCCGCCCCCTGGGCGCGAATGGCCGTCAATTCGACTTCGTGCTCCGGAATCATCAGGGAAGGGGGCAAAACGCGATCTCTCTCTTGCAGGGATAGGGTTCAGGAGGGAATCAGGGTGACCGGTTGCCGATCGTCGAGCAGCACCGGCTGCAGGCGACGATCGTATCGGGTCTGATGGGCACGCCAGCGGACCAATGCGCCACCGGCCAGCAGGCCGACCAGGGCGCCAATGGCGCTCAGGCCATCGGATGCCCAGAGCTGCTGGGCCACGCCGGCACCGGCCAACATGCCAAACAGCGGTGTGAGATAGACAAACAGGGAGCCGTTGACCACAACACTTTCGGGTACCCCAATCTGGATTTCCTGATCAATGCGGTAATCCGCCGGATCCCGTCCTTCCAGAAGCACCCACAGGTAACTGGTATGTCCCATGAGCCGCGCCATCAGGCTCTGACCACAACCTTTTTCCGCCGCNCAGCTACCACAGGTGGAGCGCTGGATGGTTTCCACCCAGAGTCCATCGGTTTCAATGGCGACAATGCGGCCGGTTTCGGAAATCATGGTGTTACCTCACGGGTCCCGGACAAAGGAGTTATGCCTTGGGCCAGTTGCTCAGCGACGGCGCCGGGGATCTCGCCCACCACGGTCACTCGGTACTGCTGATTGTCCGTTGCCAGCTGCCCCATGAATGCCGACGTGGCCCCTCGATGGGCACGCCCGGCAATCTCCGAGGAGTTGGCCACCGGCTGCAGNAATACCGAAAAACTGGCCAGACCGTCGGTATACATTAACATATCAATGCCATTCGGAAGACGCTTTTCCCCGGAATAGGCAAACCCTGGGGGCAGCCAATTCAGGCTCCATCGGGTCGGCTGACCCGCCTCGGCATCCAGGCAGTCGGTGCGATCTTCAGGCCAGGATCCGACCTCTTCCCGCAGGGGTTCGACATCGGGGTTGATGTCCAGATCCACGAACTGGAAGCGCTCCAGCAACCGCTGCTGTTCATCGACCAACAGCGCCTTGAGCAGCAGCCCGGTGTCCCGGTCCACCCCCAGCAGATAGCCATAGCGAAGCTGATCCCTGGGGCGTACCTCAAGGGTATAGGTCTCTCGACCGGCCACCCGGTCGGAACCTCGGACGGTCAACTGGTAGTAGCGGTCAAGGCGAGCGACCGCTTTGGGGGACACATCGGCGTTGAGCAGGCGGTAACCGGTTGTCTGACATCCGGCCATACCATTCAGTTGTTGGGCGGTACCAGCGGGACCGTTCAGATACTCGAGCCGCTCCACGACCCGCTCACCGTCTGACCAGCGGTATACCCGGAAGCTCTCCATGGCATTGCGATGCTCATAGGTGAAAGAGCCCCGGTAATTCAGGTTCTGCCCGGCACGAGCCATGCTCTGGAGCAGGCTCAGCGGATCTGGACTGTCTGCTTGAGCTGGACGGTCTGCCTGAGCCGCCCAGCCTGCGGATAGCAACACCAGGCTTGCCAGCAGTCGCCCCATCACGGCGCTTTACTCCTCGTCTTGATTGGTCACCCGAGCAAAAGGCAGAACACCCTGATTGCTGTTGCGCGCGGCGTGATCACTGTGGGCCTGCATCAACTGGTTCAGGTAGGCGCGGATTTCCTCGGCGGGGATCTGACCGGATTCGGCGCGCACCGGCACAAAAATGACTTCTCTGGAGGGGCGCTGCACCGGGTCATAGCCGCTTTCCGCGCTGGCGGTACGGGCCATGGGCAGGGACGGTGCCTGATAACCCGCAGGCAGAGACACCGGCTCGGAACGGCCGATATCGCTNTCGGCNCTGCNGCTCTCGGCAGGNGAGGTGCCGGCNATNGTGTTGTCNGCNTCCATACCCGGGTACTGCTGGACCCCGATCAATACCGCCCCGGCCACCGAGGCGGCNACCGCGACCTGTCCGACGCGCTGCCACCAATGACGGTGTCCGGCCGCCGGCGCCGCCTCGTCGGCNAGCGCNTCACTGATCCGGTCCGCAAAGCCCGANGGCGCCATGACTTCCAGCTCACGTCGCATTACCGAGCCCGCCAGCTGGTAACGGGACCAGCGTGCGTTCAACTCCGAATCCGCTGAGTCGTCAGCGCCGGCTTTCAGTAAACGACGTACTTCCAGCGGAGACGCTTCACCATCGACCAGTGCCGACAGTGACTCATTCAGGGAGTGATTGCTCTGTTCAGTCATCGCGCATGTACCTTCATCAAGCGATATCAATAGTGGCTGAAGCACTGCTGAATGCTTCCAACCCCGGGCCTTCATTGGGTGAGACTGGGCTCTCCCCCAAAGGTTCAGCCGAAANCCAAAAAAATCTTAACAAACATTTACGACTCTGCCACCAGCGGTTCGATGCACCGATCGATGGCTTCGCGAGCCCGGAATATCCGGGATCTCACGGTACCAACCGGACAATCCATGATATGAGCGATGTCCTCATAGCTCAGCCCCTCCATCTCCCGCAGTGTCACCGCGGTGCGCAGATCTTCCGGCAGGTCCCGTATNGCCTTGTCCACCACGGCCTGGAGCTCATCGCGCATCAGGCTGCGCTCCGGNCTCTCGATATCCTTCAGAGCCTCGCTGCCGGTATAAAACTCGGCATCGTCCACTTCNACATCGCTGGCCGGGGGGCGCCGATTGCGCGCCACCAGGTGGTTCTTCGCNGTGTTGATGGCAATCCGGTACAACCAGGTGTAAAAGGCGCTGTCGCCCCGGAACTTGGCCAGAGCCCGATAGGCCTTGATGAACGCCTCTTGAGCCACATCCTGCACTTCCGCCTGATCGCGGATATAGCGCCCGATAATGGCATAAATTTTGTGCTGGTACTTGATGACCAACAGATCGAAGGCGCGCTTATCGCCCTTCTGTACTCGCTCGACCAGCTGTTGATCGGTGTCCTGCGCGGCGTGCGCTGTCATCCCATAACCCCCAAGCGACCCGGAGCCCACAACCGGACTCCAGTGTCATTCATCTGTTGTTGTTTGCCACTTCTGTGGTTTGCCTCTGTCAGCCCGCAACTGCGANCACGCCTCGTTGCTATGGTAGGNGGCCACCCGGTCACTACCGGTGCCCCACTGACCAAAGGCCCGACAAAAAGTTCATAAGTGCTGCGTCTCATATTACCCAATGATCTCTAAGACACTGGCCACGAGCCTTGCTATTATACGGGTTTATACCATCTACCTCTAACGTTACGGTCGGCCCAGGCCGCATCCGTACCGCAGAACGATGATCCCGGAGCGCGCCCGACGACGTAAATGGCCCTACCGGGCATCGCCCCTTGGCAGGACAGGTACACACTGAATGAGCAACCACTTTAGCAGCGATATTCTCGTTATCGGATCCGGTGCCGCCGGTCTGACACTGGCATTGCAACTGGCCCGGCACGGAAGGGTTCATGTGCTGAGTAAAAATGCCGTCAACGAGGGCTCGACCTGGTTTGCCCAAGGCGGCATTGCAGCGGTTCTGGACGACGACGATTCCATCGAAGCCCATGTCAGCGATACACTCAATGCCGGCGGAGNCCTCTGCCATGAAGACGCGGTCCGGTTTACCGTTGAGCGCAGCAAGGGGGCCATTCGCTGGCTGATTGATCAGGGCGTCAACTTTACCCGGGAAGGCAGCAACGGCGGTTACCACCTGACCCAGGAGGGCGGCCACAGCCACCGGCGCATNATTCACAGTGCCGACGCCACCGGTGAAGCCGTGCACAGCACCCTGATCGACCGGGTGCGCGCCGANCCCAATATCGAACTGTTTGAGGACCATGTCGCCCTCAACCTGATCACCCAGGCCGACAAAGGCTCACCCAANCTGCGCTGCACCGGCGCCTANGCGNTCAACCGGCGCGACGANCANGTGCATGTGTTTCAGTCCCGCGTGGTGGTACTGGCCACCGGGGGNGCCAGNAAGGTCTANCTGTACACNAGCAACCCCGACAGCGCCAGTGGTGACGGCATTGCCATGGCCTGGCGGGCGGGCTGCCGGGTCGCCAACATGGAGTTCAACCAGTTTCNCCCGACATGCCTCTACCACCCCCGNGCCAAAACCTTTCTGATTACCGAAGCGCTGCGTGGTGAAGGCGCCTATCTGCGCCTGCCCAGTGGCGAACGCTTCATGACCCGGTTCGACGAGCGCGCCGAACTGGCGCCGCGCGACATTGTGGCCCGGGCCATCGACCATGAAATGAAGCGCCTCGGCTGCGACTGCCTCTATCTGGATATCAGCCACAAGCCGGCCGAGTTCATCAGCGAACATTTCCCGACGGTCAAAGCCCGCTGTCTGGAATTCGGTATCGACATCACCAAAGAGCCGATCCCCGTGGTACCGGCGGCCCACTACACCTGCGGGGGAATCATGGTGGATCACCACGGGCAGACCGACCTGCTCAACCTCTACGCGATCGGGGAGACATCGTTTACCGGCCTGCACGGTGCCAACCGCATGGCGAGCAACTCACTGCTGGAGTGCATTGTGTACGCCCAGTCCGCCGCAGAGCACATCGGTGAGAACCTGCCCCGGATCGACGCCCCCGAAGTCTCCCCCGCCTGGGACGAATCCCGGGTCACCAACTCCGACGAGGATGTGATCATCTCCCACAACTGGGACGAGTTGCGCCGTTTCATGTGGGACTACGTGGGCATCGTGCGCACCCAGAAACGCCTGCAGCGGGCGACCCACCGCATCAAACTGCTCCAGCGGGAAATCGCCGAGTACTACAGTAACTACAAGGTCAGCAGCGATCTGATTGAATTGCGCAACCTGGCCATGGTCGCCGAGCTGATCATCCGCTCGGCCAGCGCTCGCCGGGAGAGCCGCGGGCTGCACTTTTCCCTCGACTATCCGGAGCGCTCACCCATTGCGCGGGACACCATTCTGGTGCCGATGAATTACGCCGGCCAAAATGTGATTGTGAACAAAGAATAGTGTGATCGGAGGGACGCTGACCGCTCGCGATCAGCGTCCCTCATGCCAACGCCCCATCCGCAACCACACCCGAAGGCGCCGACGGTCGTCAGCACTGGCACTGTCCGGCAGAATCACCAGGGTGTGCACTCGCAGCCAGTTGCCTTCACGAAAACGCACCACCTGAAGCCAGGGCCATATCAGCCATTCACCGCAGGGGACCACCGTAACCACCCCGGATGCTCCCTCAAGCGTCCAGGCACCGGCTTCATAGGCCAAAACCGTCGGTTCAGAACGTCGGCCGGTACGCCACCACTCACAGACCAGCAGCGCATTGAACAGGCACAGGACCATCAGCCACCCTATGGAGACACCGGAATGCCCCACAAAAGCGAGCCAGGGCAGTACCGCCAGAGCGAGTAACAGACACCGGTGCAGGCGCCGCAACCAGCGCGACGGCTGCAGGCGGATGGGCGCCAACCGGCGGTTAGCGGGCGTTGATTCCGGTATTGGCCCGGACAATGTCGACAATCCTTTTCAGTTCAGTGTCCTCGGGATCCTGGCGGTGCAGAAACCAGGCGAACATCTCCTGATCCTCGGACTCGAGCAACTTCCAGTAGCGCTCTTTGTCCGCCTGCTCAAGGCCGGGATACACGTTTTCCAGAAAGGGCAGCAGGATCAGATCCAGCTCCAGCATACCGCGGCGACTGCCCCAGAATAGACGGTTGCGTTCCACAGACATCTCCCGTTAGCAACAAGGGCCGCAGTATATCATCGCACCGGAACTCTATGAACGACGCAAGGCCGGAGATTGCCCGCCCTGGCCCGGACCTCGAAGCGTGACTCGCACTCGGGCGCTTGCCGGGCTTGGAGCCACCGACGTATCGTTCTATCATGCGCCCTCGGTGATCGGCTCTATCGCCCAGTAGCGCAGGCCAATCACGTTCGAATCGCAACCACGGGAGCGCTCTACCCATGCAGACGGCAACCTCCACCGACTGGCTGACTCTGTCCGACTGGACCCTGATGGCCGTCACCGGTCCCCAGGCCAAGGCCTTTCTCCAGGGGCAGGTCACCTGTGACATTCGGGAGTTGACGCCGGGCGAAAGCCGACTGGGGGCGCACTGCGACCCGAAAGGCCGGATGCAGGTGAGCTTTCGCGCCCTGGCCACCGGTGAAGAGCAGGTGCTGCTGCGCCTACCGCGCTCCATGGTGGAGGCCACCACCGCCTCTCTGGGAAAATACATTGTCTTTTCCAAGGCCGAGCTGTCCGACGAAACCGGCCATTACCGGTTACGCGGCCTGTGCGGCCCCGATGCCCGTGAACAGCTGGCCGGGGCCTTGATTGAGCCAGCTCCTGAGCCGGGCCAGTGGGTGGCGCACGACGGGGGCTTTATTGTCACGCTCGACGAGCAGCGCTACGAGTGCTGGCTGACCGTGGCGCAGGCCGAAATCCTCGACCGACACTTCGGCCAGCCGACGGCCGGTGATACCCAGTGGCGGCTGCTGGATATCCGCGCGGGCCTGGGTGAGGTGCTGCCGCAGACGCAGGGACTGTTCACCCCGCAACTGTTGAATTTTACCCAGATCGGCGGCGTCAGCTTCCGCAAAGGTTGCTTCACCGGCCAGGAAATCGTCGCGCGACTGCACTACAAAGGGAAACTCAAGCAACGCATGCGGCGGTTGAGCGCTGCCTGCAGCGATCCCGACGCCCTACTGCCGGGAACGCTACTGCACAATGGCGACGGGAAGAAAGTCGGTGAGCTGGTTACGGCCGCCCCGAGCGGGCCCGGCACCTGTGAGTGCCTTGCCGTGGTCGAAGACAGCGCTCTGGAGGGAGAAATCCAGATCGACCACACTTTCCCGGCCGAACCGCTATCATTACCCTATACTGTCGAATAAACTCCAATGGTTGGCCGCCCGAGAAAGCTGGCGGCCCATGAAAANCCTGAAGACCGGAAACAGGAAGCCCCATGAGTCATGTTGTTGAGCGCGTCCGAGACGAAATCATCAGTGCCATCAAAAACGATCAACTGGTCCTGCCCACCCTGCCCGAAGTCGCCCTCCAGGTNCGGGAAGTGGCNGACGACCCGGACGCCAGNCTGGATCAACTGGCCAAGGTNATCGGCAACGACGCCGCCCTGANCGCCCGCATCATCCGGGTGGCAAACAGCCCCCTGCTCAGGGCCAACCGCCACATCGAAGATCTGAAAACCGCCCTGAGCCGACTGGGCATGGAATATACNTGCAACCTGGCCACNGGTCTGGCCATGGAGCAGATGTTCCAGGCCACCTCGGATCTGGTGGACAGCCGGTTGCGGGATGTGTGGATGCGCTCAAGCGAAGTGGCCGGTATCTGCCATGTGCTGTGCCGGCACTACACCAAGCTACAGCCNGACAAGGCGACCNTGGCGGGCCTGATTCATAAGATCGGCGTTCTGCCCATCCTGACCTACGCCGAGGAGCATCCCTCCNTGTTGACCGACAGCCTCACCCTGGACCGGGTGATCGACGANCTGCAGGGCCCGCTGGGAGACATGATCCTGAAAGCCTGGGAATTCCCCGACGAGCTGATTCACGTGCCCAGCCGGCACATGAAATTCGNCCGCAAGGCCGACACCGCCGACTACGCCGACCTGGTCACGGTTGCNCTNCTNCAGAGCCATATGGGCGACGGCTCCGCCCTGGGCGAGATGGACTACCANAGCGTCACCGCGTTCGAGCGACTCGGTATGGACCCNGACATGCAGTCAGCCGAAGCNGAAGACCTGAGCGACGAAATGGCGGCCGCCATGATGGCGCTGCAATAAGNCGCCGATCAGGCGCCGTCACTATAGAGGCGGCGCACCTCATCGCCCAGTATTTTGGCTCCTTCGGCAACCCGCTCCGGGGCCTGACAGTAAGTCACGCGTAGACATTCCTGCCGATGCCCCCACGGCTCCTCCAGCCCCGGAAAGAANTGCTCACCGGGCACCACCAGCACACCCCGTGCCTTGAGGCGCTCGTACAATGCCATGCTGGAAATGGGTAGCCCTTCAAACCAGAGCCACAAAAAGAACGCACCCTCGGGGCGATGAATACGAACCGGCAGGCCGGTCAGCTCGCGCTGAAATACCGCCAGAGCCGACTGCATCCGCTGGTGATAGAACGGCCGAATGACCTCGGGCCCCAACCGAAAGAGCTCACCCCTTACCAGCAGCTGTTGCGCCAACGCCGGCCCCAGGTTGCCGCTGGCAAGGCTCAATACCGTATTGGCCCGGGCAAAGGCCTGAATGATCTCCGGTCGGGCAACGACAATGCCCGTGCGCGCCCCGGGCAACCCCAGCTTGGACAGGCTCAGCACCAGTATGGTGTTGTCATTCCAGAAGGGGCGCGTGGACGGGTAAACAATGTCGGGAAAAGGCGCCCCGTACGCCACATCCAGAATCAGCGGCAGATCGCGCTCCCGGGCCAGGGCATCAAGGTGATTCAGCTCATCTTCGGTCACCAGGTTCCCGGTCGGGTTGGTCGGCCGTGACAGGCACAGGGCGCCAAGATCCTCCTCCAGGGTCAATCGCTCAAAGTCGATGTGATACTTGAACAGTCCCTCGGGTAGCAATTCGATGGCAGGCCGGTTCGCACGAAACAGCGACGGGGCCAGGCCGACATCCGCATAGCCCAGATACTCGGGCACCAGGGGCAACTGCACCTTACGGTAGACGCCGTCACTCCCCTCCCCGGCCAACAGATTGAACAACACGAAGAACGCCGACTGGCTGCCATTGGCCACCGCGAGGTTCTCTCGGGTGACCGACCAACCGCAGGTGCGACGCAACTCCCCGGCCAGTGAATCCAGAAATTCCGGATCACCCTGTGGGGGCTGATAAACACCGAGCATCGGGCGTCGAACGCCGGGATCGTCCATTACCCCCTGGAGAGCGCTGCTCAGCGATGCCTCCACCTCGGGGATCGATGCGGGATTACCACCGCCCATGAAAATCATCTCGGGATTGACCCTGAGCGCTTCGCCCAGGTCATCCATCAAGGTGACAATACCGGCATCACCCGCCACTTTTTCACCAAATCGGGACAGCTTCATAAGTCGCTCAGATTCCACTCGCACGAGACGCAGGATGCTCGGAAAGACGGGCCTCCCGGTTCTTATCGGCGGCCTCTTTCTCCATAGCCGCATCGAATAGTTCCGCGAAGGTCATATCCAGCTGCTCCCCGGAAAACCCCTCTATGCGTTTCAGGCGCTCGTGCAACTCCGGGTACCAGGGCAACTTATCCAGGTCGAGACAGGGGTCAGGCAGAACTTTGGGCAGCCTCAACAGCGGGCCCAGCTCCCGGATGCGGCGGCGATGCAGATCCCGGCAGAGGACGAAATCCCCCTGATTGGTCACCGCGATCCAGTGCTCTCTCTGCAGAGCCATACGAATTCGCTGCCACTGGTCTGAAGCCAGGCCAAGCTGCAGCAGTTCACTGTCTTCCAGCCCCCGGCCGTCGAGACTGCGGCGATAGAAATGCCACAACACCACCATGGCCGCCACCAGATCCGGGTAACCCCGGTCACGCAGCGCGATCTGGTAAACGCCGATGGTATGGACCAGCACGGCGCCGGCCAAAATCACAATCCAGGTCAGGTTTACCCACAGCAGAAACAGCGGAACAATGGCAAAGGCACCGTAAATCGAGCTGAGTGCGGAATTGGCGACAATAACGCCAAACACCGCCTTGAGCAGCTCAAAAACCAGTCCGGTCACAACCCCGCCGATCAACGCATGGCGGATGGGTACCCGACAGTTGGGCACCGCGGCAAACAGCAGGGTGAAGGTCGCCGAGGTCAGCAACCAGGGAGTGAACTCAAAGATCCAGGTGATCAACCCAAGCGCCTCATAGCCATCCATAAACAGCCGCAAGGAGGCCAGGTAGGTGCTCATGGCCAGACCGACGCCGAGCAGCAGTGGTCCGAGGCTCAGCACCGCCCAGTAGAGCAGAAATTTGGAAATGCCCCGGCGGCCGCGCACAATGCCCCACACCGAATTGAAGTTTTTCTCGATATTGGCCAGCATGAAATAGGCGGAGGCCACCAGAAACACGACCCCCACAATGGTCAAACGGCGTGCCTGTTGCGAGAATTCGCGCAGATGACCGAGCAACTCCTGGCCGGTTTCAGGTACCATATTGGCAAAGATCAGATCCTGGACTTGTTCGCCCAACCCCTGGAAGGCCGGAATGGCGGAGAACATGGAGTAGGTCACCGTCATCAGGGGCACCAGGGCAAACAGGGTGACGTACGTCAGTTGCGCGGCACTTTTCTGGCAGTCGGTGTCTTTCAGTTGCTGGCCGATCATCTGCAAAAACTGCCATGTCAGGCGCAGATAGTGGCGACGATTTTCCGCGTTGAACAAGTCCCGCATAATCGGCATTTCCTGTTGTAAAACCTGGGCGCGAAGACCAGGTACCGTATTGAAGGGAGCGTATGATCACACTGTACCACAACCCCCATCGTCTCAAGCCCGGACAGGTCCCCCTATGCCCTACGTTCTGATTCTCTACTACAGCCGAACCGGTTCGGTCGCCGCCATGGCACAACAACTGGCGCGAGGCGTGAGACGCGTACAAGGTATTGAAGCCCGGTTGCGCACGGTACCGCCGGTCTCTGCCGACACNCAGGCGAGCGAGCCGGCCGTGCCCNCCGANGGNGCNCCCTANGCGACGCTGGACGACCTGCGCCACTGCGCCGGNTTATTGCTNGGNAGCCCGACGCGTTTTGGCAATATGGCCGCACCGCTCAAATACTTTCTGGATAGCACCAGTGGCCTTTGGGTCAATGGGGACCTGATTGACAAGCCCGCTGCGGTGTTCACNTCCACCTCGACCCTGCATGGCGGTCAGGAAAGCACGCTGCTGTCGATGATGCTACCGCTGCTGCATCATGGCATGGTATTGATGGGCCAGCCNTACAGCGAGCCGGCNCTCACCCACACCCGCAGTGGCGGCACGCCGTACGGTCCGTCCCACTGGGCCGAGGGCGCCGAAGCAACCACCCTGAGCGAACACGAAACCANNCTGTGTCAGACCCTCGGGCANCGCATGGCGCAATGGGCGCTGCGCGGCCCCCGAGCTGACGACACCCNGACCGCAAGCGGAGATTGATTGTATGGGAATGGCTCCCAAGCCCCCGGAAAATACCGAACAGGCGCAACNCATCAAGCGTAAACTGTCGATTGCCCGCGCCCTGGTGCTGGCCACCTACTCGGGACTGCTCCTGATGTTCACCCTCCTGACGCTGTTCAAGGCCGAGCCCAACTGGCCGCTATGGATTGTGCAGGTGGTTCCGCTNCTGATCTTTGCGCCGGGGCTGAAGCGTGGCTATCATCGNACNTACAGCTGGCTGTGCTTTGTGGTACTGCTGTATTTTACCTGGGCCGTGACCAACACNCTCTCGCCACTGGCCTACTGGCGCGACTACCTGGCAGTGGCNCTGACCGTGATACTGTTNTCCAGNGCCATGATGGCCAGCCGCTGGCGCCAACAATGGTGGCTCTGGGAAAATCGCCACTGACNGCNCNTTGATAACCACAACCGCTCNNACNNCANGATCGAAAGGACCGACACCGTGANCTACGACGACCAGACTCCNCCNCCCGCCCGCAANCGCCGCGGGTTCATTCGCCGGTTTTTCGGCTTCATCGGACGAAGCATCAGTTGGTTGCGGGTGGNATTGGGCAANCTNNTTTTTCTNCTGNTNNTGCTGTTNNTNGTNCTCGCTTTNCTNCCCAANGAGCCCCTGGTNTTGCCGGACGAATTTGCCCTGACTCTGGCGCCGACCGGTTATCTGGTGGATGAGGAAAGCTACGTTGATCCCGTAAACATGCTTCTCAGCGGCAGTGATGACGCCCCTATGGAAACGCCGATTCGNCCACTGATTCAGGCCATCGATGCCGGGCGCACGGATCCGAGAGTCAGCGGCCTGGTGTTGGAGCTGGACGGACTTCTGGGCGGCGGAATCAGCAAGCTCGAAGAAGTCGGCGCCGCCCTGCAGCGGTTCAAGGACAGTGACAAGCCAATCATCGCCCTGGGCAGCCTGTACACCCAGGAGCAGTACTACCTGGCNAGCTACGCCGATGAGATATACCTGGATCCGATGGGCTCGGTACTGCTAACCGGCTACGCCAACTACCGCAACTATTTCAAAAGNGCCATGGACAAGCTGTCCGTGAACTTCCACGTCTTCCGGGTCGGCAAATACAAAGACTTTATCGAGCCCTATACCCGGGATGACATGTCGCCCGAGTCCCGGGAGCACAACAGCGAGTGGCTAAACCAACTCTGGGGCGTGTACACCAGCCGGGTGGAAGCACTGCGCCAATTACCCAGCGGCGCCGTCAATGACTACATCCGCAACATGGATGTTCAACTGGCCTCGGTGGGCGGTGACAGCGCGCAACTGGCCCTGGAGTCTCAACTGATCGACGGGATTCTGAGCCACCGAGAGCGTCAGCAATTGCTGACCGAACGCTTCGGTCACAGCGACTACGGCGATCATTACAACGGCGTAGGCCACCGGACGTTTTTGGCCGATGTCCGCCGCCAGTCCCCCAGTCCCGCGAACGACCGCGTCGGTCTGATCGTCGCCTCCGGCACCATCTCCACTGGCGAACAACCCGAAGGCAGTATTGGCAGCGACAGCTTTCTGCANCGGCTGCAGCAGGTNCANGATGACCCGAACATCAAAGCNCTNGTNATCCGCATCGACAGCGGTGGTGGCAGTGCCTACGCCTCAGAAGTCATTCGCTCCGAAATCGCCGCGCTGCGGGCGGAGGGTATGCCGGTATTGGTCTCCATGGGCAGCATGGCCGCCTCCGGGGGCTACTGGATGGCCGCGGGCGCCGACGAAATCTGGGCGACGCCCACCACGCTGACCGGCTCCATCGGCGTGTTCGGAGCATTGCCGACTTTTGAGGACAGTCTCGAGAAAATCGGCATTCATGTCGACGGTGTGGGCACCACGCCCCTGGCCGGTTCCATGCGCCTGGATCGCACGCTCACACCNCAGGCCAACCGGATCATCCAGCAGACGGTGAATCACATCTACCAGCAATTTATCGACCTGGTCGCCGAGGCCCGGGGGCTGACCCNCGANCGGGTGGATCAGTTGGGTCAGGGCCGCGTCTGGACAGGGGCCACCGCTCAGGAATTGGGGCTGGTNGACCGNCTGGGCAGCCTGGAAGANACCCTCGCCGCCGCCGCAGAGCACGCTGAGCTGGACGACTACGANGTACGTCANATCACCCGCCCNCTGGCNCCCTACGANCAGTTTCTCAAGCAGCTCAGCGGCAGCGCCGTCAGCGCCTGGGTNCCGCAGGTATCTGGACCGNAGTGGTTGACGCCGAAGNTGAAGAGCCAGCTCGCGCCGCTGCTGGAACCTCTGCGGATGTTGAGNGAACTTGATGATCCGCGCGCGGTTTACGCACGCTGTGTGGAGTGTCTGGCGCCTTAGCGGTATAGCGTTGAGTAACGGCGGATGCGGCTTTCAGCCTTATCCGCCCTACGCANCCCGCGGTGNCAAACCTGCCATTACACGTACGCAACCCACCTGCGGTCCGTAGGGCGGATAAGCCGAAGGCGCATCCGCCGTCACCCCAATCCCAAACTCACCAATAACTCGCCCTAATCCCCTCGAACATACCGTTGACTCAACCGGGTCAACAACGTGGCTGCCACACCAATCGCCAACCACACGGGGNCCACCACAATNGCGAGAAACACCCCNTCNATAATCCCCATGNNCGCNATCATCCAGGGAATCACNGGAAAACCAAANCCGTNTCGACGNCTGTTCTCCCANCGNGCCACCACNGTNACCGCCAGGGTATAAACCGTCTGAATACCGCCCGCCAACCACACCAGCGCGGGCACCTCCCCCACCAGGGCCATCGCGGTCACCGCGTAAACCCCAAGCCGGGTCAACGCCATCAGAAACACCGTACTCCAATGCTTCTTATGCAACGCATCGTACAGAACAATCACCGACAATAGAGCCAACCCCGCCAAGGGCGCCCGATCGTCCGGCGCAAAAAACAGAAACACAAACCCCGTGGCAAACAGCCCCAACGCGATACTCAACACCTGCCGCGGTCGAACCCGCCCCGAAGGAATGGGACGATAGGGCTGATGCTGGGTATCCCAATCCCGATCACAATAATCGTTCAGCGTCATACCACCGGCATAAAAACAGGAAACGGCAAAGATCAACAAACCGATGGTGTAACTACCACCAACGGTAGCACTGACCAACACGGCAGTCGTCAGGATGTTCATCCACACCGTCGGCAGGTTACTGACCCGCCCCAGGGCTAACAGGGTTTTTACAGAAGGCATAACATTCTCAAATCGGTAGATAGATTAACGTTGGCAGCGAGGCCGTGCGTGGGGGATCCCGTTTGTAGCCCCGCCGTGAACCCATCCATGGGGGCTTCTCGTCGACATCCATGTCTCCGAGAGTCTACAAACGGTATCCCCCACGCACGGCCGGCCAGTCACTTCGCCAAGATCACCTTTAAAGGTAATTAGCTGACTAATCAAACAGATGTTTCAACATAAGATCACAGACATCCGTCGCCGGCACGCGTCCGTCGGGAATCAATTGCGGCTCCGTACTCATCAACAAAGGCAGCGACTCCGGCGAACCATCACTCACCCCATGGGAACCTTTCACCAACTCCGGCGCAACGGCAATCACATCCATCACATAACGAAAGCCCAGTTTCTTCTGAGCCACCCGACGCGCCGCCTTCAATTTCGGAAACCGAAGCTTCGGGTCAAAAAACAACTCGCAGGGATCAAACCCCGGCTTGCGGTGAATTTCCACCTGATGGGCGTAATCCGGCTGGCGCTCATCGTCCAACCAGAAATAATAAGTAAACCAGCTATCGGCATTGGCCAGCAGCACCAGCTCACCGCTGCGCTCATGATCCAGCCCCAGTTCGGCCTGTTCGGTTTTATCCAGAACCCGATCAATGCCTTCCACCCCTTCAAAGACCCGACGAACCGCCGGAATATCATCGGGGTTGTGCACATAGACATGGGCAATCTGGTGGTCCGCAACCGCGAAGGCGCGGCTGCTGAAGTAATCCAGATACTCTTTACCCAAATCCACCTTCACCGACACCATGCCCGCCTCATGGAGTAGTCGATTCGGGTGCACAGCGCGGTTGACGTTCTGAATACCGTACTCGGACAACACCATCACGCGACAACCGCGCTGTTCGAAGAAGTCGAGCAGATCCCCCACCAGGGTATCGATTTCCTTCAGGTCCTGTGCAATATCGCCGTCGGGCCCCTCTTTCTGCAACACATAATCCAGATGGGGCAGATAAACGAGCTGCAGGCTGGGTTGCTTCTCTTCTTCAATATACTTCGCCGCGTCCGCAATCCACTGGCTGGATTTGATGCTGGTCATCGGGCCCCAGAAGTTGAACAACGGGAAGTTACCGAATTTTTCACTCAGGGTGTGGCGCAGCTCCAGCGGGCAGGTATAGCAGTCCGGCTCTTTGCGGCCATCGGCGAGGTANAGNGGGCGCGGNGTNAGGGTCCAGTCGGCATCGGTGGCCATGGCGTACCACCAGAAGGTGTTGCTGCAGGTAAAGCTCGGGTCGCGTTCTTTCGCCAGGTGCCACACTTTGGGACTCTGTACCAGCTTATTACTTTGCCGCCANAGCCAGACTTCGTTCATGTCCCGAAAATACCAACCATTAGCCACAATGCCATGATCTTTCGGTGACTTACCAGTGGTGTAAGTGGCTTGGGCAGTACAGGTAACGGCGGGAATTACCGGTTCGATATCGGTAGCCTGATCCCGAAGTCTATTCAGGTTCGGGGTATGTTCGCCCAATAATTTTCTCGTGAGACCTACGACGTTAAGGACAACGGTTCTGTGCATTTCTATACTCGTATTTTCGGCTTGGTGAGGAGCGAGCCATCCGTAGGGCGGNTCAAGACCCGCCGTAAACCCATCCCTGGGGGCTTCTCGTCGACATCCATGTCTCCGAGAGTCTTGAACCGCCCTACGGATGCCTCGCTTGCACGTTTCTAGCGTAATTCTTTAAAGATCTTGAACAGACTCCGGACCGATTGCGTCGAGCGTTCAGTCACAATCCAGTAGTTGGTTTACCCACATTAGCTCTCGAGCGATACTCTCCCCCACCGAATCCGTCTTAAGGTGTTCGGGCAAAACGCCAAAGCTGTAGGTTTCCACTTCCCGGGGAATATCAGTTGCCAGTTTGGGCAGCAGTGTTTTCAGAAAGTCCTGGGTGGTGCCGCAGTCGCCCAGGTGTTCGAGGAAGATCGGTACGTGGAAATGGACCCGGCACTCGGTTGGCGTCAGACCGGCGTCCATGGCTGCTTCGAATTCGGGTAAGTCTGGGAAGGCGTGTAGCGTTCCATCGTTGGTTCGGGCCATGGCCTGGTGTAAGTAGACCGGCTCATTGAAGCCTTTGAGGTGCTCGACTTCTTCCGGAGTGTCGGCCTGTAGGGCGCTCGAGACCTGGACTTTGGCGATGGGGATTTCGGCTTCGGCCAGGCGTTGCAGGCAGGTGGCCGGGTCTTCGAATTCGACGGCCTGGTGGCAGCAGTCGAAGCACACGCCGAGGTGGGCGTTTTCGGCCAGGCTCAGACGCGGGCGCAGGCGTTGGAAGAAATCCAGCAGTTCGTCGGTGGTTTCAAGTACGCAGGCCGGTTCGGGTTCGATGGCGAGCATCAGGTGTACGCCGGTGCTTCGCTTCAGGTTGGCGAAGTGGGCGAGCACGTCCTGGATGTGGCCGAGTACGGTGTTCCAGTCTTCCGGTGCGAAGCCCTGTTTGAAGGCGACCGGTACCGTGGATATCGACAGCTGTCGGGCGTCCGGTTGCAGTTGTACGGCGATATCGCCGAGCTGACAGGTGTAGCGCACGCGCTCNTGGTCGCGCCAGTCCGGCAGGTAGACGTTTTCTTTGACCCGCTCGTTGTGGAAGGCGCCGTAGGGAAAGCCGTTGATGGTCAGCAGATAGGCGTTGTGTTCGCGACACCACTGCTGAAATTCCGCAACGGCCTGGGCGTCCACTTNCGNCGCCGCTTGCCCGGCAATGCGCAGNCCCAGAGGAAAGGGGCGCTGGGCGCTGTCGCCCAGTCGCTCCATCACTTCCAGNCCGTGGCTGTTGAGGTTGTGCATCACATCGGCCCAGCCTTCGCCGGGGTGNATGTTGCTGCAATAGGTGAGCGGTGCGTTCAGCTTGGCCATTGGTTCTCCAGCAATTGCTGACGGCACTGGTGCATGGTGTCCAGATCAATGTGGTCCACTTCTTCCGCTTCGCCNGCCGNGNTNAGCAGNGTNATNCACAGCTCGCCGCCCAGNTGNTCNCGNAANCCCTGCAGGGCCGCATCNATATCCAGTGCTTCNAGNGCNGGNTGACGCAGGGTNAAGCCGACGCCTTCGAGCGTGTCGCGAATGGCCAACAGGGTGTGCGTATCGATGGTACCCATGGCGTGGGAGTACAGCGAGTCCAGGGCAATGCCGATGGCCACCGCTTCGCCATGGCGCAGCTCGGAGTTGGAGAGTTCTTCCATCCGGTGGGCGCCCCAGTGGCCGAAATCCAGCGGCCGGGCACTACCCTGCTCAAAGGGATCGCCACTGGTGCGGATATGGTTCAGNTGCAGCTCGGCGCAGCGGGCGATCATATGCTCCATGGCCTTGGGTTCAAACTCCCCCAGACGATGGCGCGCTTCGTGTAGCCAGTGGAAGAACTCGCCATCACGAATCAGCGCGACTTTTACCGCCTCGGCGATGCCGCAGCGGCTGTCCCGCTCGGACAGGCTGCTCAGCAGGTCATAGTCGTTGATCACAGCGTAGGGTGCGGCAAAGGTACCCAGGTAATTTTTCCGGCCCCGGTAGTTGATCGCATTTTTCACGCCGATGCCGGCATCGTTCTGGGCCAGGACCGTGGTGGGCATACGAATCAACCGGATGCCGCGATGCGCGGTGGCCGCCGCATAGCCCATGGCATCGATCACGGCACCGCCGCCAATCACCAATGCAAAGCTGTGCCGGTCGATCCGGTCGATTTGGGTACGCTGATAGAACTCATCCACTTCCACCGGGTCGTTCTTACAAATTTCGCCGCCGCGCACCATCAGAGGCGGCTCAATCAGCTCGATCCGGTCCGCATGAGCCTCGGCGTAAGCGCGCATGCGCTCTACCAGATCCGGGTGCCCCTTGAGCACCTGGTCATCGATCACGGGCAGAACCCGGTGACGTTTTTTACCCGCAAACGCGAGCACCTTGAGCAACACATCGCTCTCGGGGTTGAAGGTGTCCCGGTTGAAGTACACCGGGAACTCGTGCGTCATGGTAAACGCTTGGTGAATCTGCCACATGAGTTGCTACCGCTTCTTCTGCAATCAGTTGGGCACCGGCTCATCGACGCGGGGTTGTTGACCGCGCAGCACAGTGTTGTCGTTATAGGATTGGCGCTGGTCGATCACCGCCGGCCGGGAGAGCTCGTCGATGTCGATCTGACCGGACTGGGCGTAGGCGTCCAGGGCGTTCTGCCAACAGGTCAGCTCAATGGCTTTCTCTTCGATACCGCGCTCGCGCATCAGGTTGGCGGTCTTCGGTACCGACAGCGGATCGCTCACGCCCCAGTCGGCGGAGCTGTCGACAATGATGCGTTCCGGCCCGTATTTGCGGACCACTTCCACCATCCGCTCAGAGCCCATCTTGGTATTGGGATAAATGGTAAAGGCCGCCCAGGCGCCGCTGTTCAGCACATCGTCCACGGTCTCTTCGTTGTTGTGGTCGATCACCAGCTTTTCCATGGGTACGCCGATCTCCCGCGCCACATCAATGGAACGGATGATGCCGTTTTTCTTGTCCCGGTGGGGGGAGTGCACCATTACCACCATGTCGTGCTCGACGGCGAATTCCAGTTGGCGCTGATAGATGTACTCTTCGGCCGGGGTGATTTCGTCGTAGCCGATTTCCCCGATCGCCACGACCCCTTCTTTCAGGGCAAAGTTGGGCAGAATCTCCAGCGCCTCACGGGCCAGACCTTCGTTGTTGGCCTCTTTGGAGTTGATGCCGATGGTGCAGTAATGAGCAATGCCGAACTGGGAGGCGCGGAAGCGTTCCCACCCCACCAGGCTGGCGAAGTAATCGATGAAGCTGCCCACGTTGGTGCGCGGCTGGCCCATCCAGAAGGCCGGCTCAATGACCGCGCGAATGCCTGCGGCGGCCATGTTCTGGTAATCGTCGGTGGTGCGACTGCTCATATGAATATGCGGGTCAAAGTACTGCATAAGCACGCCTCTGTTATTCGGGTACGTTATTGATCAAGCGGAAGGCAGCTCGGCGAACAGGGGCGCAAACTGCGCCTGTTCGGAGCGCCCTGCGGTCGCGTTTTGCCAGTAGGGTAACACTTTCGGGTCCGCCGGCTCGACCGACGCCAGCCACTGCGTCTGCCCGGCACGGGCAGCGCCCATCAGCATCGCCTGCTGTTCAGNCGTNGTNGCCTCGGGCCAATGCTGCTCCAGAAGCTGGCGGACCCGCTCNGGGTGATGAGGGCCCAGGCAGAGCCAGAGNCCCAGGTGGTANTGGCGCCCGGCGCTGTGGCGCTCTTCGGCCCAGTCCAGCGCCATCCGGGTCAGCTCCGGNGTGAGCCGCTGATCCAGCCCGGACACNCGGTACAGCGGGCAATCCAGAAACAGCGCCTTGATCACCAACTGGTGCCAGGCGGTATCNTCNAAGTGGGTGACCGGNTANGGCGAGTCCAGGGNAACGGCTTCAAANACCGTCAACATATTGGTACGGCAGGCTTCGGCCGCCCGCCAGGTAAACCGCTCGCCGNGNGGCAGCAGAGGCAGGCTGCGGTAGAGCGCACAGGTCTCCCCCTCGTCGGCAAAGCGGAACAGCGCCTCGAACTCCTCGGCAAANCTCGCCTGCTCCAGGTCGGNGCGCGCCAGAATCAGGTTGATGCGCAGCAGCTCGAGCCGNTTCCAGGCCCGNGGGCTCCAGCCTGGCAGNGCGCCTTCAGCGGCGGCCAGCTCCGTGTCGGTCAATCCCAGNGGCTGGCGTTTGGCGTGCCGGCTGGCCATGGCCAGGAGGTTGGCAAAGGTCTGACCCTGGGCACCGTCGGNCACCTGGCCCTGCGCTTTGGCCCAGAAAGCCCGGCCGGACTCGGTCAGATGCTCATCCAACAACGCCTGCAATAATTGATGTACTGAATNCTCCGATGCCACTGCCACTACCTATAAATCATATAATTAGACGCTGGATTATACGCAAACGGTCAAGGGTAATCGAGTCACCCCAAGAAGGTAACCCCAGAATCGTAAGGAATCGTTTAACCCGCCCGGTCGCCCCACCCCATGCGGGCAACCAGACGCCCACAATTGCAATTCAGGGCATTTTCGGCAAAGCTTGCGCCTTTTAACAACCCGAACGACACGCCTATGCCCTCCAAAAAGCTCAACAAAGGCTCCTCCGGCCAGAACCGCAAAGCCAGTGAACAGTATATGGACAAGTTTCGTCAGAAGCCCGGCGTCCAGGAAACCGATTCCGGACTGCTCTACCGGGAGGTGGAGCCCGGCCAGGGCNTGNCGCCCACCATGGACGATAAGGTGGTGGTCAACCAGCGCATTCAACTGGTCAACGGCAAGGTGATTGGCGACACCTATCAGGAGGGAATGCCCGATACCTTCTGGATGAAGGAAGCCATCGCNGGTATTCAGGANGGGTTACAACTGATGCAGGAAGGCGCTCGCTACGAGTTCGTGGTNCCNCCGGAGCTGGCCTGGGGCAAGAAGGGGGTGGGCAACAAAATCGGGCCCAATGCGGTGCTGATCTTCGACCTGCGCCTGATGGAAGTGGCTTTTGGTTAGCGTGTTACTCCAGCGCGGCTTTACACCGCGCCGGAGCCCACACCTCAAAGCTCGATTGGTTCGCCGTTAAGGCTTACTGACTCGGTCTCAATGGAGGAGACATTTTCCAGAATACCCAACTTATCGGCATGCTTGATGGTGACATCGTGTAACGTCACCCCGCTGATGGGTGCGCGCTCAAAGCCGCGCAAATGGAACACCCGCTCGGCATTCTCCACCACCATGTTGCTGACATGAAGGTCTTTCACCTCTGGCAGGTAATCCCCGGCATCCCCTTCCTCGTAATAGAAGTTGATCACGAAGACATCCTTCACCTGCCCGATCACGATATCCCGAATGGCGATATTCTCGATCAGCCCGCCACGCACCGAATTGGTCTTGATGCGCACCGCGCGGTCCAGCACCGGGCTGTCCATATGACAGCGACGGGCAAACACATTGCGCGCACCACCCGAGATTTCACTGCCAATCACCACCCCACCGTGACCGGCGCGCATCTGGCAGTCCTGAATCACAATATTCTGGATCGGTGTGGCCAGACGGCGGCCATCGGCGTTTCTGCCCGACTTGAGCGCGATGCAGTCATCCCCGGTATCGAACAGGCATTTTTCGATCAACACGCGGTTGCAGGACTCGGGGTCGCAACCGTCGGAGTTCGGGCCGTGACTGACGCATTGCACACCGCGCACAATCACGTCTTCAGACAGCACGGGGTTGAGCAGCCAGAAGGGGGAGTTGCGGATGGTCACCCCTTCAATCAGGACGCGCTTGCAGCGGTAAGGCTGAACAAAGGGCGGACGCAGGTAGTTGTCCTCGAACACACGATCCTCGACCGGAACCCCCTGCTCGGCCATCTCAAACAGCGGCGTGCGGGTGTGCTTCTGATCCTCTACCGGATCAATGGGCCACTGNGCTCGACTCCAGCGNCCCTTCCANGGCCACCAGACCGTATTGGAGCCATTGCCCTCCAGCACCCCTTNNCCNGTCACCGCNATNTTTTCCTGNTCGTAGGCGTAAATCAGCGGAGAGTACCCCATCAGCTCCACNCCTTCCCANCGGGTCATCACNTAGGGCTTGTAGCGTTCCGGGTCCGTNTAGAAAGACAGCACGGCACCTNTCTGCAAGTGCAGNTTGACGTTGGATTTNAGGTGCACCGGCCCGGTGTTGAACTGCCCCGCCGGAATCACCACCCGGCCACCGCCAGCGGCGGCACAGGCCTCAATGGCTTTGGCAATCGGGCCNGTATTATCGGTTTCCCCATCGCCCTTGCCACCGAACTCTGTGACCGGAAAATCCCGGTTCGGGAANTCNGTTCGNGCGATATTGTCGATNATGTCGTCGGCCTGCTTCCAGAGCGCCTCATCGCGCCCAGCGTAGGCNGGGGNAGTTGGAGNGGTNGTGCTGCATCCGGCCACCGGCATTAAACCCANGGCACAGGAAGACAGACCCAGCGCCTTCAGGCTGCCGCGTTTCTGTAGATCGATCATGTTTTCTATCCCGTCGGTTGATTGACTTTAANAAGTAGTTGTTATGACTCATCCGTGATCAAAGCCCTGCTCGTGTCGGCAGAGCCAAGGGGAATANTGAGACAAAGTGNNGGGAGTTTCAAGAAGTGNGCAAACGGGAGGATTGCCTGGCGATCTGTCGAACCAGAGGGAGGTTCTTACCTTCCGAACACGCATAAAAAAACCCCGCTTCTTGCGAAGCGGGGTTTTTCTGTATGTGGCGCACTCGGGAGGATTCGAACCTCCGACCGCTCGGTTCGTAGCCGAGTACTCTATCCAGCTGAGCTACGAGTGCGTCGTCAACGGGGGCGAATATTAGAGATCTNAAGGCGGTTCGTCAAGTGTTTGATTGAAAAAGTTTTTTTGGAGATGGGTTTCGGCGGATGCGCTTCGCTCCGATGCGTCGGACCGATCCGCCCTACGGCCGAGCACAGCGGTATAAACCTGCGTAGGGCGGATAAGCCGCAGGCGCATCCGCCGTTGCAGTTGGGTGGGATACCAAAAGCTCGGGGAGTTGCTTTACGGGAGGGATAGACCGGGNCACANCCATGTGCCCCGCCCTTCGGGCGCCTGCGGCGGTCCCAATCGCTCCAGGCGATTGGTCGAACCGGAGGGTTCGAACCAAGACATCCCTCACCGCCATATACGAAAAAACCCGGCGNTTGCCGGGTTNTTTCGTATATGGCGGTGAGGGAGGGATTCGAACCCTCGAACGGTTTCCCGTTACACACTTTCCAGGCGTGCGCCTTCAGCCACTCGGCCACCTCACCGTAAAACTCTTTGAACGACCTGCCGTTCAGAGGGTGCGTAATGTACACAAGTGGCGTACTAAACGCAACGCTATTGGCCCGGCCAGGGGTGAAAAAATGTCTCTGGATTCACTGACTTGGGAGGCTGGGGCGGTTTGGCGGGGGTTCCCAGGTAGAGGAAGCCCACNATCTGCTCCAGCTCGCCGACNCCCAGCCCTTCTTTCACCACCGGATGGTAGGTCATGGCCCCGGTCCGCCAGAAGGCCCCNACCCCCTGGGCGAAGGCGGCATTGAGCATGTTCTGTACGGCGGCGCCGGCCGAGATCAGTTGCTCGACGTGCGGCACCTTGGGGTTCTGCCGGCAGGCGGCAATGGCGACCAGAATCAACGGCGCGCGGCGTGGTTTGGCGCGCAGGGATTGTTGATCGGGTTCCGGGGTGTCGGGCGTGTCCTTGAGCATCGCCTGCACGAACAGGTCTCCCAGTCGATCCAGCCCTTCATCTTCAATTACCAGAAAGCGCCAGGGCTGCATCAGGCCGTGATCGGCGGCGCGCAGGGCGGCGCGGTAGATGGCGTCGCGCTGTACATCGGTGGGCGCCGGTTCGGTCAATTTGGGCGAGGAAACCCGTTGGTGCAATACGTCTAGTGCGTGCATAGGAGCCTGTGGTCGAATCAATGGGGCGGGAATGATAACACGACTTCATCGGTTGATTTAAGCGCCATTTAGGCGCGGTTAACCGCTGTTCGTGGACTTTTCGCGTAAAAAAACGTCTAATAGGACCCTCAGGGAGTGACACGCGACTCCAGGACCGACCTTGCCGATTGAAAACCATCCGGCGCCCTCACGCTCCCCAGAGACGCTATTTAGCGAGCGTATTGCGTCGAGCAGGACAGCATACAAGGTTTCCCGATAACAATGACTAAGAACTCAGCGCACAAAAAGCCCGAAGAGGCTCAAGCGGAATCGCCGCTTCACCAATACTATTTTCGATCACTGATCTGCTTTGCCGCCGCCGGCACCCTGGCGTCCTACATTGAATGGTCGGCCATCCAGCCCGTGTATATTGGCACCATTGTTTTTCTGCTGCTGTACACCTACCTGACCTACCACTTCACCCACACGCTGGATCGCGAAAAACTCAGCCGCGTAACCCGCTATTTGTCCTGGGCCGATGCGGCGCTGATCGGGCTGGTCCTCAGCCTGACCAACTTCAGCCTGCTGCCGCTGGCGCTGTTTCTGACCATGATCCAGTTCAACGCCCTTCTCACCGGCGGACTGAGGCGCTGGGGTGAAGATAACGTGGCCTTTGCCGTCGGTATCCTGCTCAGTTTCCTGGTACACAAACCGCAATGGGTGTTCAGTAGCAGCATTGAAATCAGCGCGGCGAGCCTGATCGGTATCATCACCTACTTTCTGGTGTACGCCCTGTATATGCATCAGAGAATGCGCCGCCTGATCATGAACCAGATGAAACTGGAGAATGAGCAGAAATGGCACAAGATCCGCTCGTATAAACTGTCCCGATACCTGCCGCCTCCGGTGTGGCGGGCGATCAATCAGGGCAAGGATCATATGCTACAGGCGGAGCGCAAGCGCATTACCGTGTTCTTCTCGGACATCAAGAACTTCAGCCAACTGTCCGAAGAAATGGAAGCCGAGGCGCTTACGGAGCTGCTCAATCACTACCTGACCGAGATGTCGAAAATCATCACCCACTTTGGCGGCACCATCGACAAGTTTATGGGTGACGGCATTATGGTCATGTTTGGTGATAGCAACAGCAAGGGCGTCAAACAGGACTGCATGAATTGTGTGTCCATGGCCATCGCCATGAAAAAGCGCATGAAGTCCCTGCAGCAGGAGTGGTACAACCAGGGCATCAAAAAGCCCCTGCAGATCCGGATGGGCATGAACACCGGCTATTGCACGGTGGGTACCTTCGGTACCTCAAGCCATCTGGACTACACCGTGCTGGGCACTCACGTGAACCTGGCCAGCCGCCTGGAGTCCGCAGCCCAGCCCGATGAAATTCTGATTTCCCACGAGACCTGGTCGCTGGTCAAAGACGCCGTCATGTGTCAGGACAAGGGCGAAATCACGGTGAAGGGGTTCAGCCAGCCGGTGAAGGTGTACCAGGTGGCCGGGTTCCGTAAGGACCTGGGTAAAAATCAGAGTTTCTTTGAGGATCGCGCCGAAGGCTTCTCCATGTACCTGGATCTGGAGAAGGTGCGCAATTACGAGAAAGCCAAGGTGATCAAGGCGTTGCAGACCGCCGCCGAAAAGCTCAAGGATAAAGTCATCGTATAACCTTGCTCCGGCGGGCCCGGTCCCGCCGGAGCACCACCAGCCTACTGTCGCACCAGACGCTCAAAATCGGGCGCCGACCCCTGCGCTGAGCTGCGCCAGGGGTTGATATCCAACCCGCCGCGACGCGTGTAGCGCGCGAAAACCGTCAGAAACTCCGGCTGACAGCGCGCTTGCAGATCGACAAACATCCGCTCAACGCAGTGCTCGTGAAAGTCCTGATGTTCACGAAACGATACCACGTACTTCAGCAAACCCTCTCGTTCGATTTTTGATCCGCGATAATGAATTTCCACCGTGGCCCAATCCGGTTGACCGGTTACCGGGCAATTGCTCTTCAACAGATGACTGTGCAGCCGCTCTTCAACCAACTCCTCCCCAGTGGCAAGCAACTCGGGCGCCGGGTGGTAGTGCTCGATGGTAACCGGCAGCGCGTCGATACACTCCCCGCCCGCCTCGGCAATCGGCAGTTGAGCGTCCGCCACCGGCTCAAGCTGAACGCTGACGTCTGCACCGGCGGCCGCGCTCAAGTCCTGGATCATCTGCGCCCGCACCTGCTCCTGTCCGACAAAGCGGCTTTGATTGTAGGAGTTCAGATACAGCTTGAATGATTTGGACTCAATCAGGTTCGGACTGGTGCACGGCAATCGAAATTGCGCGATGGCGACGATGGGCTTGCCGCGCTCATCCAGCCAGGAGACTTCATAGCCGGTCCAGAGGTCGGTGCCGTAAAACGGCAGCGCCGACTCACTCAACCCCAGGGACGCCCGAGTCTCGGCCCGGGCGATGGGAAACAACAACCCGGGGTCATAACTCGATGCGTAGGCTGTCTGCTGCCCGAGCGGTCCATGACTGTTGGATGTGTGCTCACTCATAACGCCCCTACCCTGAAAAGTTACGCGCGCAGACGCTTGCCGGTTTTAAGCAGGTGCATGCCAATGGCAAACAGCACCATGACGCACACCACCAGGCCACTGAACGCCACGCCAATATTGACGTCCGACACGCCCAACATGCCATAGCGGAAGGCGTTGACCATATACAGAATCGGGTTCAGCTGGGCCACGCCCTGCCAGAAGTCCGAGAGCAGATCGATCGAGAAAAAGACCCCGCCCAGATAGGTCAGCGGCGTCAGCACAAAGGTCGGCACGATGGAGATATCATCAAAGGTGTTGGCGAACACCGCATTGATGAAACCGGCCAGGGCGAACAGCACCGCCGTGAGCACCACGATGGACACGGTGATGACCCAGCTGTAGATCGGCAGGTCGGTAAAAAACAGTGACAGGATGGTCACCATGACCCCGATCGCCAACCCACGGGCCACGCCACCGAGCACATAGCCCAACAGAATGACGTAGTTCGGTGTGGGCGAGACCAGCACCTCTTCAATACTGCGCTGAAACTTGGCACTGAAAAAAGACGAGCTGACATTCGAGTAAGAGTTGGTCAGCACCGCCATCATGATCAGTCCGGGCACCACAAACTGGATGTAGTCGAAGCCACCCATCTCACCGATACGGCTGCCAATCAGCTTGCCGAAAATCACAAAGTACAGTGCCATGGTGATGGCCGGGGGCAACAGGGTCTGAACCCAGATGCGGGTGAAGCGTTTGATTTCCTTACGCAGAATGGTGGTAAACGCGATCCATTGTTCTTTAAACTCCACGACGATCACCTCCGGTCGCTGGTTCGCTGGCTGTGTTCTCTTCGGTTTCTTCAGTGACGGACTCCGCCGGCTCCCCATTGCCGGTCATGGCGACGAAGAGTTCCTCCAGGCGGTTGGCCTTGTTGCGCATACTGACAATATCGAGCCCCTGGGCGGTCAGCGCGTCAAACACCCGGTTCAACGACTGACCTTTTTCCAGATCCACCTCAAAGCTGTGCTCATCCAGCAGCCGGGTTTCGAAGCCCTCGATATGTGGCGCTTCCCATACCGAATTGGCGCAATCGAAAATGAACACCTCGCGGTTGAGCTCTTTCAACAGGCTGCGAATGGTGGTGTTCTTGACGATTTTGCCCTGATCGATAATGGCCACATGGCGGCACAGGCTTTCCGCCTCTTCCAAGTAGTGGGTGGTCAGGATGATGGTGGTGCCCTGAGCGTTGATTTCCCGCAGGAACTCCCACATGGAACGGCGCAGCTCGATATCCACCCCGGCGGTGGGCTCGTCGAGAATCAGCAGCTTGGGCTCGTGCACCAGCGCCCGGGCAATCATCAACCGGCGCTTCATGCCGCCGGAGAGCATGCGGGCGGGGGTATTGCGCTTGTCCCACAGGCCGAGTTTCTTCAGGTACTTTTCCGTCTGCACCATGGCGACCGACCGGGGCAGGCCGTAAAAGCCGCCCTGTTGCAGCACGATATCCTGAACTTTTTCAAACTGGCTGAAATTGAATTCCTGGGGCACGATGCCCACTTCTTTTTTGGCCCGGGAGAAGTGGGTATCAATATTATGGCCAAAAATTTCCACCTCGCCGCCGGTCTTGCGGACCAGTGAACAGAGAATCCCAATAGTGGTGGACTTGCCGGCGCCGTTGGGCCCCAGCAGCGCGAAAAAGTCGCCGGGCTGGACCTCCATGGAAATGCCCTTCAGGGCATGGAAGCCGCTCCCGTAGACTTTGGAGAGATTTCTAATCGAAAGTGCAGCTGTCATAATGTCGGATTCACTCATTCATTTGGGGGCGGCGATGACTCAGCGCCGCCCGGGGAGTTTAGCGTGTCGACTCAGCTCAACCATTACGCGGAAACACAGCATCGAGACTACCATTTGCGCCTGTTGCGCGATTTTATCCAGCAGGCTCAGCAGCAGCCCCCGTTTATTGAGGAAGACTGCCCCGAGGATGACCTGGAATTTCTGGCCCGCCTGGAAGCGCTCCCCAGAGCCCACCAGGACGAGGATTTCCTGTACCGAGGGCAACAGGTCCTGAGCCGGGTGGTGGCCGCCTACGGCCACCTGGTGCCCCTGCTCCACCGAGACCTGCTCTGGTACTTCGGCGGCGACTGCCTGCATTACATGCCGGATGAAGAGATCGCCAAGTACCAGCTTCTGGACGAACGCCGCCACGAAGCCATTGCCGAGGGCCGGGAGTTCTCCTATGAGCACGAACGGGCCAAGGTGTTTGGCCTGCATTAGTCGGCCAGGGTGCCAGCGGGCACGGGAAGCCGCGTAGTTTAGCAGATTCGGATGTAACCGTCTTTTTAACGAGGGCGGTCGCCCGGCGGTTTGTGTCGGGTTACGCGCTGGGCGCTAACCCGACCTACGGGGTCTACGGGATCAACCCGACACACGGGGTAGCAACTCAGTGACGGCGGGTGCGGCCTTTGGCCTTACCCGCCCTACGCAAACCGTGAACGCCGCGGAATTTGGCGCCATGTAGGGCACGCCGGTGGAATTTGGCACATTGGAGCGGGACCAAAGCGCCGGGAGCGCTTTGGCACGGCGAAGCCGCCCGCAGGGGCCGTCCGCAGGACAACATAATGCGCCGAGTGACAAACCGGCAGGAAGCCGGTTTGCACAGCCGAAGGCTGCCCGAAGGGGCTGTCCGCAGGACAGCACAATGTGGCTCGTGAAACGAGACTCGTTTCCCGGGCGGATTCCTGTGCCCAACGGCCAGACACAAAAAAAGCCGACCGAAGTCAGCTTTCTTTGAAGATTTGGAGCGGGAAACGAGACTCGAACTCGCGACCCCAACCTTGGCAAGGTTGTGCTCTACCAACTGAGCTATTCCCGCCACATTGCGTAAAATGGCGTCCCCTAGGGGACTCGAACCCCTGTTACCGCCGTGAAAGGGCGGTGTCCTAGGCCTCTAGACGAAGGGGACTAAAACTGGTTTTAGTGCAGGCTGACGCCAAACGCTTACACTGTATAAACTGGAGCGGGAAACGAGACTCGAACTCGCGACCCCAACCTTGGCAAGGTTGTGCTCTACCAACTGAGCTATTCCCGCAATGGCGTCCCCTAGGGGACTCGAACCCCTGTTACCGCCGTGAAAGGGCGGTGTCCTAGGCCTCTAGACGA
>NZ_NZQP01000046.1:0-14317 GCF_002695945.1 Marinimicrobium sp.
ATTCACCCGGTAGCGATGGAAGAAGGTCTGCGCTTTGCGGTTCGTGAAGGCGGCCGTACTGTAGGCGCTGGCGTGGTCGCTAAGATCATCGAGTAAGCGTTAAAAGACGTTGTGGCAGGGGCTGTGTTTGGCCCCTGTTCCCTTCAAAAGTTACAGGCCAGTAGTTCAATTGGTAGAGCACCGGTCTCCAAAACCGGCTGTTGGGGGTTCGAGTCCCTCCTGGCCTGCCATCTTTCGAGAGTGCACTAAGGTTTCTGCAAGCCTATGAATACAAAAACCGAAGCGAAAGAGTACCGTATGGATCCACTGAAGTGGCTGCTGGTGCTTGGTCTTATTGCGGTTGGGGTTGTTGGAAACTCGCACTTCTCCGCCGAGCCACTGTTGTACCGTGTGCTGGGTTTGCTGGTTGTTGCTGCGGTAGCCATTTTGATTGCTCTGCAGACGGAGAAAGGTGCTGGCTTGTGGCGCCTTCTGCGTGAATCCATGGTCGAAGTACGCAAGGTTGTTTGGCCGAGCCGACAGGAAACCAATCAGACCACGCTGATCGTGATCGCGGTGGTGATTGTCATGTCGATCATTCTCTGGCTGCTGGATACGTTCTTCGGCTGGATTGCATCCCTGATTATTGGGTAGGTGATAAATGGCTAAACGTTGGTATGTAGTACACGCCTATTCCGGTTTCGAGAAAAAAGTCGCTGCGTCTTTGAAGGAGCGTGTCGATCTCAACAACATGCAGGACTATTTCGGTGAGATTCTGGTTCCCACCGAAGAAGTTGTTGAAATGCGTGGCGGCCAAAAGCGCAAAAGTGAGCGCAAGTTTTTCCCGGGTTACGTCCTGGTTCAAATGGAACTGAATGACGATACCTGGCACTTGGTGAAAGATACCCCCCGCGTCATGGGGTTCATTGGCGGTAAGGCTGATCAGCCAGCGCCAATTACCGAGAAAGAAGCCCAGGCCATTCTTCAGCGAGTCGATGACTCGATTGAAAAGCCCAAGCCGAAAACGATTTTTGAGCCGGGTGAAATGGTTCGCGTCATTGATGGGCCATTTAATGACTTCAACGGAGTGGTTGAAGAAGTCAACTATGAAAAGAGCCGGCTGCGTGTTGCGGTACTGATCTTTGGTCGCTCTACGCCGGTTGAGTTGGAGTTCGGTCAGGTTGAAAAAACCTGACCTTTGACGGAGACGTCAGCCAGGAAGGCCCGTATTTTTTTACCTTTCTTCGCTCAAGAGTGAAGGGAGGTTTTCGTGTCTCCGGATAAAAAATTATCCGGAGAGGGGAGCCGAAGACGGAATACCCTGCCAAGGCATTCTCGAGGCGCTAACACCCAAATTGGGGAGTAAATACTATGGCTAAGAAAGTAACGGCCTATATCAAGCTGCAGGTTGCAGCGGGTAAGGCAAATCCGAGTCCGCCGGTTGGTCCAGCATTGGGTCAGCACGGTGTCAACATCATGGAATTCTGTAAGGCGTTTAACGCTCAGACCCAGGGCGTCGAGCCGGGCGCTCCGGTCCCGGTTGTGATCAGCGTTTACAGCGACCGCAGCTTCACCTTCACCATGAAGACTCCGCCGGCGTCATTCCTGCTGAAGAAGGCGGCAGGTATCAAATCCGGCAGCGGCAAGCCCAATACCGATAAAGTCGGTAAGGTCACTCGTGCGCAGCTGGAAGAGATCGCGACCACCAAGCAGCCGGATTTGACCGCTGCCGATATGGACGCCGCCGTGCGTACGATCGCGGGCTCTGCCCGTGCCATGGGTCTTGAAGTGGAGGGCGTGTAACATGGCTAAATTGAGTAAGCGTCAGCGCGCCATCAACGAGAAAGTGGACGCCAGCAAGCAGTACGGCATTGAAGAAGCTGTTGCGCTGTTGAAAGAGCTGTCCAGTGTGAAATTCCCGGAAACCTTTGACGTTTCCATCAATCTGGGTGTTGATCCGCGTAAATCCGACCAGGTCGTTCGCGGTGCCACCACTCTGCCCCACGGCACCGGCAAAGACGTACGCGTCGCCGTGTTCGCCCAGGGTGCCAACGCCGAAGCGGCTACCGCTGCCGGTGCTGACATCGTGGGTATGGAAGATCTGGCAGAGAAGGTCAAAGCCGGTCAGATGGATTTCGACGTGGTCGTTGCCAGCCCCGACGCCATGCGCGTAGTGGGTCAGTTGGGTCAGATCCTTGGCCCCCGTGGCCTGATGCCGAACCCGAAAACCGGTACGGTAACCCCGGACGTGGCGACTGCGGTCAAGAATGCCAAGGCCGGTCAGGTTCGCTACCGCGCTGAGAAGGGCGGTATCGTTCACGGCGGCATCGGCAAGATCTCTTTCGACGCTCAGGCCGTGAAAGAAAACCTGGAAGCCCTGGTAAATGACCTGAAGAAATCCAAGCCCTCTACCGCCAAAGGTGTGTACCTCAAGAAGATTGCCTTGAGCACCACCATGGGTCCGGGCCTGGTTATTGATCAATCCTCTCTGGCGATCTAAAGCGCCCTTGAGGTCAACGAGCTTTGGGGTCTGCGCCTCGGCGCAGGCTGTCAAAGACCGTAGGTGAGCCGCCTGTTTTTAAGTCGGTTCTTAATAACAGAGACTGTAGCAATACAGCTCGCAGCCTACGCAGACGGTGGGACCCGCTCCGGCTTGCCGGAGGACAGAATATCACCGAGTTAGGGTGTCAGGCTTTATCGGTCTGATACTGGATGTTAACGACAGAAGGCCTCGGCCCGCTCTGTCAAACCCAGGAGAAATCCCGTGGCATTAGGACTTGAAGGCAAAAAAGCGATTGTCGCAGAAGTCCAGGAAGCTGCGAAGAGCGCTCTGTCAGCGGTAGTTGCGGATTCCCGCGGCGTTACCGTAAGCGACATGACTGCTCTGCGCAAAGAGGCCCGCGAGAACGGCGTTTGGATCAAAGTCGTTCGCAATACGTTGGCCCGTCGCGCGCTCGCCGGTAGTGACTACGAATGTCTCACAGAGAGCTTCGTTGGTCCTACCCTGATCGCTTTCTCTAACGAACACCCCGGTGCGGGCGCCCGCATCCTCAAGGAGTTCGCCAAGAGTAACGATCAGCTGCAGATCAAGCTGGCCGCCTTTGAAGGCGAGCAAGTGGACTTCTCTATGTTGGCTACTCTGCCGACTTACGAAGAAGCCCTGGCGAAACTGCTGAGCGTGATGAAAGAAGCTTCTGCTGGCAAACTGGTCCGCACTATTGCGGCCGTTCGCGACGCGAAAGAACAGGAAGCGGCCTGAGATACTCGGCGCTTCAACTGAACCCACGAGCACCTTGCTCAATTTTGTAGGAATAGCATCATGGCTGTAACTAAAGAAGATATTATCGAAGCGATTGCGGAAATGTCCGTACGAGACGTTGTCGAGCTGGTTGAGGCAATGGAAGAGAAGTTCGGCGTTAGCGCTGCTGCTGCCGTTGTTGCTGGCCCGGCTGGCGACGCTGGCGGTGCCGCTGAAGAGCAGACCGAATTTGACGTCGTTCTGACCGGCATTGGCGAGAAGAAAGTTAACGTCATTAAAGCGGTTCGTGAAATCACCGGTCTGGGCCTGAAAGAAGCCAAAGACATGGTTGAGAACGCACCGAAGGCGGTTAAAGAAGGCGCTTCCAAGGAAGAGGCCGAAGAAGCCAAGAAGAAGCTGGAAGACGCCGGCGCTTCTGCCGAACTCAAGTAATTGGGTTCGTGCTTCGTCTGTCCAAACGCGTTTTTGGACCGAGGCTGGTGGGCTTTTGCCCGCCAGCCTTTTTCCGTTTCCGGTCGTCGGTAACGGCCGAAGTAGTGACCAGGCACTGATTTAGCGCCTCGTCATGGTTAGCCTACCACGGTTTTTGCCGGGTAGTGCAGGGTAGAGCAACGATGCCTGTGGAGACTTTCTCCCGGTGTCAGCCCGATCCGTGAACAAGCTGGGGATTACAGATGGCTTACTCATACACTGAGAAAAAACGTATCCGTAAGGACTTCGGCAAATTGCCGCATGTTATGGATGTTCCTTACCTTTTGGCAATTCAGCTGGATTCGTACAGACGATTTGCCCAGGCAGATGTCCCCCCCGAAGAGCGGGCCGATATGGGTCTGCATGCTGCATTTCGCTCGGTTTTCCCCATTGTCAGCTATTCCGGCAACGCGGCGCTTGAGTATGTGAGCTATAGCCTCGGCAAGGCGGCGTTTGACGTTAATGAATGTATTCTGCGCGGGGTGACCTACGCCGTGCCGCTGCGCGTGAAAGTGCGGCTGATGATCTATGATCGCGATTCGTCCAACAAAGCGATCAAGGATATTAAAGAACAAGAAGTCTACATGGGCGAGATTCCCGTGATGACTGAAAACGGTACCTTTGTCATCAATGGTACTGAGCGCGTGATCGTATCCCAGCTGCACCGTTCGCCCGGTGTCTTCTTCGATCACGACAAGGGCAAAACCCACTCCTCCGGTAAGCTGCTGTATTCCGCTCGCGTAATCCCCTACCGTGGCTCCTGGTTGGATTTCGAGTTTGACCCCAAAGACCTGGTTTATGTGCGTATTGACCGCCGTCGTAAGTTGCCGGCCACCATTCTGTTGCGCGCGCTGGGCTTCAGCTCCCAGGAAATGCTGGACATGTTTTATGACACCAGTACCTTCCAGGTGGGTAAGGACGGTCAGTTCCTGTTCAAAGTGGTGCCGTCGCGCCTGCGTGGTGACGTGGCCACTTTCGACATCAAGGACAAGAAAGGCAAGGTTCTGGTTGAGGAAGGCCGCCGGATTACCGCCCGTCATATCCGCCAGCTGGAAAAGGCCGGCGTTGATGAGATGATCGTACCGCCCGAGTACCTGCTGGGACGCGCCCTGGCTCGGGATGTGATCGACAACGAGACCGGCGAGCTGCTGGTCGAGTGTAATACCGAGATCACTGAAGAAGTACTGGCGATTCTGGAAAAGCAGGGTGCAGAGACCATTGAGACTCTGTACACCAACGAACTGGACTGCGGTCCGTTCATCTCCGATACCCTGCGCCTGGATCCGACCCGCACCGAGCTGGAAGCGCTGGTGGAAATCTACCGGATGATGCGCCCCGGTGAGCCGCCGACCAAAGAGTCGGCCGAAGCGCTGTTCCAGAACCTGTTCTTCACTCAGGAACGCTACGACCTTTCTTACGTCGGTCGTATGAAGTTCAACCGTCGCCTGGGTCGCGAAGACGAAACCGGTGAAGGCACTCTGTCCAACGATGACATCGTGGACGTTCTGAAGACGCTGATTTCGATCCGTAACGGTCAGGGCACCGTGGACGACATCGATCACCTGGGGAACCGTCGTGTGCGGTCCGTGGGTGAAATGGCCGAGAACCAGTTCCGGGTAGGCCTGGTGCGTGTAGAGCGGGCCGTTAAGGAACGCCTGTCTATGGCGGAGAGCGAAGGCCTGATGCCTCAGGACCTGATCAATGCCAAACCGGTGGCGGCGGCGGTGAAGGAGTTCTTTGGCTCCTCCCAGCTGTCCCAGTTTATGGACCAGAACAACCCGCTGTCGGAAGTGACTCACAAACGTCGCGTCTCGGCCTTGGGCCCCGGTGGTCTGACCCGAGAGCGTGCCGGCTTTGAGGTGCGTGACGTACACCCGACTCACTACGGCCGGGTATGCCCGATTGAGACGCCGGAAGGTCCGAACATTGGTCTGATCAACTCTCTGGCGACCTACTCGCGCACCAACAGCTACGGTTTCCTTGAAACCCCCTACCGCAAGGTGGTGGACGGCAAGGTGACCGATGACATTGAGTTCCTGTCAGCGATCAATGAGTCAGAATTTGTCATTGCCCAGGCCTCGGCCAAGCTCGACAAGAACGGCAAACTGTGTGAGGAACTGGTTTCTGTCCGTCACCAGAACGAATTCAACCTGAAGAGCCCGGAAGAAGTCCAGTTGATGGACGTGTCTCCGCGTCAGGTGGTGTCCGTGGCCGCCGCGCTGATTCCGTTCCTGGAGCACGATGATGCCAACCGCGCCCTGATGGGTTCGAACATGCAGCGTCAGGCGGTGCCGACACTGCGCGCCGAAAAGCCGCTGGTGGGTACCGGCATGGAGCGCAACGTGGCTTCGGACTCCGGTGTCTGTGTGGTCGCCCGTCACGGCGGTGTGGTCGACAGCGTGGATGCGGGCAAGATCGTGATCAAGGTAAACGACAACGAAGTCGAAGAAGGCGACGCCGGTGTCGATATTTACAACCTGATCAAATACACCCGTTCCAACCAGAACACCTGCATCAATCAGCGCTCCATCGTGAACGTGGGTGATGTGGTGGCCCGTGGCGACATTCTCGCTGATGGTCCGTCGGTGGATATGGGTGAGCTGGCCCTGGGTCAGAACATGCGCATCGCCTTCATGCCCTGGAATGGCTACAACTTCGAAGACTCCATTCTGGTTTCTGAGCGTGTTGTACAGGAAGATCGCTTTACCAGTATCCACATTCAGGAACTGACCTGTATCGCCCGTGATACCAAGCTGGGTAGCGAGGAAATCACCTCGGACATTCCCAACGTGGGCGAAAGCGCTCTGAGCAAACTGGATGACTCCGGTATTGTTTACATCGGCGCCGAAGTGGGCGGCGGTGACATTCTGGTCGGTAAGGTAACCCCGAAAGGTGAAACCCAGCTGACACCGGAAGAAAAGCTGCTGCGTGCCATTTTTGGCGAGAAAGCGTCCGACGTCAAGGATACCTCCCTGCGTGTGCCGGCCAGTACCAAGGGTACCGTGATTGATGTTCAGGTATTCACCCGCGATGGTCTGGAAAAAGACCAGCGCAGTCTGGAAATCGAACGCGACCAGCTGGACGAAGTTCGTAAGGATCTGAACGAAGAATACCGCATCGTTGAGCGTGCCATCTTCGGTCGTCTGCGCTCCGCGCTGGTGGGACAGAAAGTGTCCTCCGGTAAAGGCGTCAAGAAGGGCGAAGTGCTGACCGACGAGAAACTGGACGAGCTCGAAAAGGACCAGTGGTTCAAGATCCGCATGGCGGAAGATGCCCTGAACGAGCAGTTGGACTCGGCCGAAGCTCAGCTGATCGAGCGTCGCAAAATCCTGGACGATCGCTTTGAAGACAAGAAGCGCAAGCTGTCTACGGGCGACGATCTGGCGCCGGGCGTACTGAAAATCGTCAAGGTGTACCTGGCGATCAAGCGCCGCATCCAGCCGGGTGACAAGATGGCCGGTCGTCACGGTAACAAAGGGGTTATCTCGGTGATCATGCCGGTTGAAGATATGCCCTACGATGACAAGGGCGAGCCGGTGGATGTGGTGCTCAACCCGCTGGGTGTACCCTCGCGTATGAACGTGGGTCAGATTCTTGAGACTCACCTGGGTATGGCGGCCAAGGGCCTCGGTGTGAAAATCAACGAGATGCTCAAGCAACAGAAAGCCGTCAAGGATATTCGCGGTTTCCTGGAAGAGATCTACAACAAAACCGGTGATTCGCTCACCAAAGAAGATCTGGCATCGTTCAGCGATGAAGAAATTCTGGAGCTGGCGCGTAACCTGACCGGCGGCGTGCCGATGGCAACACCGGTATTCGATGGTGCCCAGGAGCATGAAATCAAGGCGCTGTTGAAGTTGGCGGATTATCCGGACTCTGGGCAGTTCACCTTGTACGACGGTCGTACCGGCGACAAGTTTACCCGGCCGGTGACCGTGGGCTATATGTACATGCTCAAGCTGAACCACCTGGTGGACGACAAGATGCACGCGCGTTCTACCGGTTCTTACAGCTTGGTCACTCAGCAGCCGCTGGGTGGTAAAGCCCAGTTCGGTGGCCAGCGTTTCGGGGAAATGGAGGTCTGGGCGCTGGAAGCCTATGGCGCCGCCTACACCCTGCAGGAAATGCTGACCGTCAAGTCGGACGATGTGGCCGGTCGGACCAAGATGTACAAGAACATCGTGGATGGCGACCACCGGATGGAGCCCGGTATGCCCGAATCCTTCAACGTGTTGGTGAAAGAGATTCGCTCGCTCGGGATCAGTATGGAGCTGGAGCAAGACGACTAGCCCGCTGGACCCACTTAAGGTGCGGGGCCGGATTTGCCGGCCTCGCTGTGCGGAACCCGCGCACTGATGCCCACTAGAGCTTACTGGAGAAAACGCCTTGAAAGACTTACTGAATTTGCTCAAGTCCCAGGGACAAGTCGAAGAATTTGACTCCATTCGGATCAGCCTGGCTTCGCCGGAAATGATTCGATCCTGGTCGTTCGGGGAAGTTAAAAAGCCCGAAACCATCAACTACCGTACCTTCAAGCCTGAGCGTGAAGGTCTGTTCTGTGCCAAGATCTTTGGCCCGGTGAAAGACTACGAGTGTCTGTGCGGCAAGTACAAGCGCATGAAGCACCGCGGCATCATCTGTGAAAAGTGTGGCGTTGAAGTCACGCTGGCCAAGGTGCGTCGCGAGCGTATGGGCCACATTGAGCTGGCGAGCCCGGTTGCTCACATCTGGTTCCTGAAGTCTCTGCCCAGCCGCATCGGCTTGCTGCTGGACATGACCCTGCGCGATATCGAGCGGGTGCTGTACTTTGAATCCTACGTGGTCACCGACCCAGGTATGACCACGCTCGAGCGTGGCCAGCTGCTCACCGATGAGCAGTACTTCGAGTCGATGGAAGAGTTTGGTGACGAGTTCGAAGCGAAGATGGGGGCGGAAGCCATCCAGATCCTGATGAAAGACATCGATCTGGAAGCGGAAGTTAATCGTCTGCGTGAGGAGATTCCGAACACCAACAGCGAAACCAAGATCAAGAAGTTCTCCAAGCGTCTGAAGCTGCTGGAAGCTTTCGTTCATTCCGGTAACAAACCGGAGTGGATGGTGATGGAAGTGCTGCCGGTATTGCCGCCGGATCTTCGTCCTCTGGTTCCGCTGGATGGCGGCCGGTTTGCCACCTCGGATCTGAACGATCTGTATCGTCGCGTGATCAATCGCAACAATCGCCTCAAGCGGCTGTTGGATCTCAACGCGCCGGACATCATCGTGCGCAACGAAAAGCGCATGCTCCAGGAATCCGTGGATGCCCTGTTGGATAACGGTCGTCGCGGCCGCGCCATCACCGGCTCCAACAAGCGCCCGCTGAAATCCCTGGCCGACATGATCAAGGGTAAGCAGGGCCGGTTCCGTCAGAACCTGCTCGGTAAGCGTGTGGACTACTCCGGTCGTTCGGTGATCGTTGTGGGCCCGACCCTGAAACTGCACCAGTGTGGTCTTCCCAAGAAGATGGCCTTGGAGCTGTTCAAGCCGTTCATCTTCAGCAAGCTGGAGCTGCGCGGCCTGGCCACGACCATCAAAGCCGCCAAGAAAATGGTAGAGCGTGAAGAGGCCGTGGTGTGGGACATTCTGGACGAAGTGATTCGCGAGCACCCGGTTCTGCTGAACCGCGCACCGACTCTGCACCGTCTGGGTATTCAGGCGTTCGAACCGGTTCTGATTGAAGGTAAGGCGATTCAGCTGCACCCGCTGGTCTGTGCGGCCTACAACGCCGACTTCGACGGTGACCAGATGGCGGTACACGTACCGTTGACTCTGGAGGCGCAGCTCGAATCCCGCGCCCTGATGATGTCCACCAACAACATCCTGTCACCGGCTTCCGGTGACCCGATCATCGTACCGTCTCAGGACGTGGTTCTGGGCCTGTACTGGATGACGCGCGAGCGCATTAACGCTCAGGGCGAAGGTATGGTGTTCTCTGATGTGGCGGAAGTGTCCCGTGCTTACTATGCCAAACAGGTGGACCTGCAGGCACGCATCAAAGTGCGGCTGAAGGAAACCCTGGTGGGTGCCGAAGGTGAGCGCGAAGAGAAAACCCACATCGTCGATACCACGGTGGGCCGTATGCTGCTGTGGGAGATTGCTCCCGAGGGCATTCCGCTCGAGCAGATCAACCGTCCGATGGTGAAAAAGGCCATCTCTGCGGTGATCAACTATTGCTACCGCGTGGTGGGCCTGAAAGCGACCGTTATCTTCGCTGACCGCCTGATGTACATGGGTTATGACTTCTCCACCAAATCCGGTGCCTCCATTGGTGTGAATGACTTCACCATTCCGGAAGAGAAGGCCGGCATCATCGGCCGTGCGGAAAAAGAAGTTAAGGAGATTGAAACCCAGTTTGCCTCCGGTCTGGTGACTGCGGGCGAGAAATACAACAAAGTCATCGATATCTGGTCCCGGGCGAACGACCTGGTAGCCAAGTCGATGATGGAAGGTATCAGTAAAGAGTTTGTGACCAATAAAGAAGGCGAGGAAGAGGAACAGGATTCTTTCAACTCGGTCTTTATGTACGCTGACTCGGGCGCTCGTGGTTCCCCGGCGCAGATTCGTCAGTTGGCCGGTATGCGTGGCCTGATGGCCCGTCCAGACGGCTCCATTATTGAGACGCCGATTGTCGCCAACTTCCGTGAAGGTCTGAACGTACTGCAGTACTTCATCTCCACTCACGGTGCTCGTAAAGGTCTGGCGGATACGGCTCTGAAAACCGCCAACTCCGGTTACCTGACCCGCCGTCTGGTGGATGTGTCCCAGGATCTGGTGGTCACCTCCGTGGACTGTGGCACCGATGAAGGTCTGAAGATGTCGCCGGTGATTGAAGGCGGTGACGTCATCGAGTCACTCGGCGACCGTATCCTGGGTCGTATTGTGGCTCGCGACGTGATTCGTCCCGAAAGCGACGAAATCTTGGTGCCTGCGGGTACCATGATTGACGAGGCCTGGGTTGAGCGCGTCGAAGCCATGGGTATCGACGAAGTGATTGTCCGCTCTCCGGTGACCTGTGCCTCGCGCAACGGCGTCTGCTCCATGTGCTACGGCCGTGACCTTGCCCGCGGGCATCGTGTCAACCAGGGTGAAGCGGTGGGGGTTATCGCCGCCCAGTCCATTGGTGAGCCGGGTACCCAGCTGACCATGCGGACCTTCCACATCGGTGGCGCGGCCTCCCGGGCTTCCGCCGCCGACAATGTGCAGGTGAAGCAGGAAGGTAAGGTTCGTCTGATCAACGTCAAGGTCGTGACCAACAAAGATGGTCACCTGGTGGCGGTCTCCCGTTCCGGTGAGCTGGCTGTGGCCGATGCTGCCGGCAGTGAGCGTGAGCGTTACAAGATTCCTTACGGCGCCCTGATTACCGTCAAGGATGGAGACCAGGTTGACGGTGGACAGATCATCGCCAAGTGGGATCCGCACACTCACCCGATCGTGAGCGAAGTGGCCGGTAAGGTGCGCTTCTCCGGAATGGAGGATGGTCTGTCGGTTCGTCGTCAGACCGATGAGCTGACCGGCTTGAGTTCCATTGAGGTTCTGGATCCAGCGGAGCGTCCATCGGCCGGTAAAGATCTGCGCCCGGCGGTGACTTTGGTGGATGAGGCGGGGAATGAGCTTATTCAAGCCAACTCCAATGCGCCAGCCCACTACCTGTTACCGGCCAAGTCGATCCTGAGCATTGCCGATAACGATGACATTCAGGTGGGTGACGTTATTGCCCGTATCCCGCAGGAAGGTTCCAAGACCCGGGATATTACCGGTGGTCTGCCGCGCGTGGCCGACCTGTTCGAAGCCCGTAAGCCGAAAGAGCCGTCCATTCTGGCGGAAATCTCCGGTACCGTCAGCTTCGGCAAGGAAACCAAAGGTAAGCGTCGTCTGGTGATTACCCCGACGGACGGCCAGCCGTTGCCGGATGGTTCCACGCATTACGAGGTGCTGATTCCGAAGCATCGCCAGTTGAACGTGTTTGAAGGTGAGAAAGTCGAGAAAGGCGAAATGATCTCGGACGGCCCGAGCAATCCGCACGATATTCTGCGGCTGCAGGGTATTGAGGCTCTGGCTCACTACATCACCAACGAAATTCAGGATGTTTACCGTCTGCAGGGCGTGAAAATCAACGACAAGCACGTTGAGACCATCGTTCGTCAGATGCTGCGCAAGGTTGAGATCACCGAAATGGGCGATTCCAGCTTTGTGAAGGGTGAGCAGGTTGAATTGAGCGCCGTTCTGGAAGAAAACGAGCGTCTGCGTGCAGAGGATCGTCAGCCGGCCCAGTTTGAGCGTCTGTTGTTGGGTATTACCAAGGCGTCTCTGGCGACCGAGTCGTTCATCTCGGCGGCATCGTTCCAGGAGACCACGCGGGTGCTTACCGAAGCGGCTGTCACTGGCAAGAAAGACGTGCTGGCAGGTCTGAAAGAGAACGTGGTCGTGGGTCGTCTGATCCCGGCCGGTACCGGTCTGGCCTACCATGCCGAGCGTAAGCGCCGTCGCGACACAGCTCTCAATGCCCCGGATTCGGGCGTGAGTGCTGAGGATGTCGAAGCGGCGCTGACTGAGGCATTGAAGTCCAGCAGCTAACAGAAAGTGGTGGCGGGTCGGCTTTCGCCGGGCCCGCCANGCGCTGAGGGACACTTTGGCTTGACGCTGGAGGTTGACCTCATTACAATGCGCCACCCACTTTTTCCAAAGTGGGGAGCGGACTTGACCGCTCTCTTTAATCAAGCCTTCCAGGGGAAGGCGTTTTTATACTTGTGGAGTTTATTTTCATGGCAACGATCAACCAGTTGGTTCGTAAGCCGAGAAAACGCAGGGTTCAAAAGAGCGACGTTCCCGCTCTGCAAGCCAACCCTCAGAAGCGCGGCGTTTGCACCCGCGTTTACACCACCACGCCGAAGAAGCCTAACTCGGCCTTGCGTAAGGTTTGCCGTGTGCGCCTGACCAATGGTTTCGAAGTGTCTTCTTACATCGGTGGTGAAGGGCACAACTTGCAGGAGCACAGCGTTGTTCTGATCCGTGGTGGCCGAGTGAAGGACTTGCCGGGTGTGCGTTATCACACTGTGCGCGGTTCTCTGGACACCTCCGGGGTCAACAACCGTAAGCAGGGTCGTTCCAAGTACGGTACCAAGCGACCCAAGTAACCCTGAGCGGGCCATCTGGCTCCCCGGGTTGTTATGCGTTTTCGGCGGCGCCCCCATGGGCGCGAACCGAGTAAGGCTAAGCGCGGNGCTGACCTGATGGGATAGTGACCGGAGTCTTAGACAAATCCTGAAGAGAGGCTATTTAAGATGCCAAGAAGAAGAGTTGTCGCCAAGCGCGAAGTTCTGCCGGATCCTAAGTACGGCAATGTGACGCTGGCGAAATTTATGAACCACGTGATGGTCAGCGGGAAGAAGTCCGTGGCCGAGCGTATTGTGTACGGTGCTCTGGAGTCGGTTGAGTCCAAGCTGAATCGTGACCCCATCGAAGTGTTCGATGAGGCGCTGGAAAACATTGCACCGCTGGTGGAAGTTAAGTCCCGCCGCGTGGGTGGTGCCACCTATCAGGTGCCGGTTGAAGTACGCCCGAGCCGTCGTATTGCCCTGGCAATGCGTTGGTTGGTGGATTTCTCTCGCGGTCGTAGCGAGAAATCCATGCCACAGCGTCTGGCCGGTGAGTTGATCGATGCCTCCCAAGGCAAAGGTGCAGCGGTCCGTAAGCGTGAAGATGTTCACCGTATGGCCGAGGCCAACAANGCCTTCTCNCACTATCGNTTCTAAGGCCGTCGCCTGAAAAGGGCCGATAGNTAGAGAGGGTGAGGGCAGCCAAGNGGCTGCCTTTTCCCGTTTTAATGAATTNGCAATTGGNGANACNGTCGTGGCACGTAAAACTCCTATCGCACGCTACCGNAACATTGGTATCNNCGCCCACGTAGANGCGGGTAAGACNACCACTACNGAACGNGTTCTGTTCTACACCGGTCTGTCTCACAANGTGGGTGAGGTNCANGATGGTGCNGCCACCATGGACTGGATGGAGCAGGANCAAGAGCGNGGTATNACNATTACNTCNGCNGCNACNACCTGNTTNTGGNANGGTATGNGNCAGCAGTTTGATNANCANCGNNTCAACATNATNGANACCCCNGGGCACGTNGANTTNACNATTGAAGTAGAGCGNTCNNTGCGNGTTCTNGATGGNGCNGTTGTGGTGCTNTGTGGCTCNTCNGGTGTTCAGCCGCAGACCGAGACNGTNTGGCGTCAGGCCAACAAGTACGAAGTGCCTCGCATGGTNTTCGTNAACAANATGGANCGTACTGGCGCCAACTTCANNCGCGTANTNGANCAGCTNAAGACCCGTCTNGGTGCNANNGCNGTNCCGCTGCAGATGACCATCGGCACNGAAGAAGANTTNAANGGTGTTGTTGANCTGATCGAGATGAAGGCNATNNTNTGGAATGAAGNNGATCTNGGNATGNNCTTCGACTCACGNNGAAATTCCGGNNGACCTGNANGANACGTGCGNNGANATGCGNGAGTTCATGATGGAGGCNGCCGCCGAAGCCAANGAAGAGTTGATGGANAAGTACCTNGAAGAAGG
>NZ_NZQP01000046.1:14322-16021 GCF_002695945.1 Marinimicrobium sp.
TGANNAACGANGAAATCAAGGCNGGCATNCGNGCNCGTACCNTNGCCAANGAAATTGTNCCGGTTCTGGGNGGNTCNGCNTTNAANAANAAGGGNGTTCAGGCGNTGNTNGANGCNGTGATTGANTANCTNCCGGCTCCNAACCANGTTCGTGCNATCGANGGTNTNCTNGATGACGGTAAAGATACNGTNGAGANNCGCGAAGCCGANGANGATGCGCCGTTTGCCGCTCTGGCGTTCAAGATTGCNACCGACCCCTTNGTGGGCACGCTGACGTTCTTNCGGGTTTANTCCGGTAAGTTGAACTCCGGTGATTCGGTGTTCAATCCNGTGAAANGCAAGAAAGAGCGTGTNGGCCGTATGGTGCAGATGCACTCCAACAACCGCGAAGAGATCAANGAAGTGCTGTCCGGTGATATCGCCGCAGCCGTNGGTCTNAANGACGTNACTACCGGTGACACNCTGTGCGATCCGAACCATGTNATTACCCTGGANCGTATGGAATTCCCGGATCCGGTAATTCACGTNGCGGTTGAGCCGAAAACCAAGGCNGACCANGAGAAGATGGGTGTGGCTCTGGGCAANCTGGCTCAGGAAGACCCCTCCTTCAGCGTCAGAACAGACGAAGAGAGTGGCCAGACCATCATCGGTGGTATGGGTGAGCTTCACCTGGANATCATCGTTGACCGTATGCGTCGCGAGTTCAAGGTTGAGGCGAACATCGGTAAGCCGCAGGTGGCCTATCGTGANGCCATCCGCAATAAGTGCGAAATTGAAGGCAAGTTTGTTCGTCAGTCCGGTGGTCGCGGTCAGTACGGTCACGTCTGGATCCGGTTNGANCCAGGCCAGGACGAGGACGCCGAAGGTCTGGAATTTGTCAACGAAATCGTGGGNGGTGCCGTTCCGAAGGAATACATCCCGGCGGTACAGAAAGGTATTTCTGAGCAGATGCAGAACGGTGTTCTGGCNGGCTATCCNCTGCTGGGCCTGAAGGCCACTCTGTACGATGGTTCNTTCCACGATGTTGACTCCAACGAGATGGCCTTTAAAATTGCTGCCTCGATGGCNACCAAGAANTTGGCGCAGCAGGGCGGTGCGGTACTGCTTGAGCCGGTCATGAAGGTGGANGTTGTGACNCCTGAAGAGAACATGGGTGACGTGGTTGGTGATCTCAACCGTCGTCGCGGCATGATTCAGGGCATGGAAGAAGGTGTATCCGGCAAGATTGTTAACGCTGAGGTACCTCTNGCGGAGATGTTTGGNTATGCGACGGATCTGCGCTCGGCCACTCAGGGNCGCGCAACCTACGCGATGGAGTTCAAAGGCTATGCGGAGGCTCCGCGTAACGTAGCCGATGAAGTGATTGCCAAGAGCAAAGTGGCTAAAGACGATTAATTTCTGATTTGCAGACATTCTAGAGGAAGAAGACAGTGGCAAAAGAAAAGTTTGAACGCAGTAAGCCCCACGTCAATGTGGGCACCATCGGTCACGTTGACCACGGTAAAACCACGCTGACCGCGGCTCTGACCCGCGTGTGNTNCGAAGTCTGGGGTAGTGGTTCTGCCATGGCCTTTGACGGCATCGACAATGCGCCGGAAGAGCGTGAGCGTGGTATCACCATTGCGACCTCTCACGTAGAGTACGATTCACCGACCCGTCACTACGCGCACGTAGACTGCCCGGGCCACGCCGACTATGTG
>NZ_NZQP01000047.1:0-68514 GCF_002695945.1 Marinimicrobium sp.
ACTCAACCCGGATATAACATGGGCCTACCTTTCGTAACAGGCCAAGCCTGTCACTCATGACCACGTCCTAAGGACGTGGGTTTTCACGTCAAACTAAAGCTCCGATGCGTCGGGCCGATCTGTCATACGATTACCACGGGTGGGGAACGGCGGATGCGCGCCAGAGGCGCTTATCCGCCCTACACAAACTGCTGTGGCCCGGGCAATGTGAACTTTATGAAGGCCGTCGGTCGGCGCCCCAACTGCGGTGGATGCGGTCTTTGACGCGGCTGAGCTCTTCGTCGGTAATATTGGCGAGTTCGCCCCGTTCGAGCGGGTCGTAATGAAAAATGTACAGGCGCGACGCGAACTGCTCAAACGGCAATGAGGACTCGCCAAAGCGCTCGCCATTGCCCGCGGTGCTGACCAATACATCATCTCCCCAATGCTGACCACTGTCATTGTTGGGGTTGAAGAAGTACACCCGCATCACCTCTTTCGGGTCGAGCGCTACCCGCAAAATGGTGATCGCATGCCACCCCACAAACCGTGCAGCGCTGTCAGTGACGGCAATGCCCGCCGGCTGCGGATGGATCAGCGGTTGATTGCCGTTGTAGTATGGATGGTAGCTCGCGTAGAAGTGACGCAGAAAATCATCCAGCTCCCAGAGGTTTCCTGTAGCGACATCCACGTTGATGCGGAACCCTCGACCGGACCACCAGCCGTGAAACTCGGGGTTCACCCAACGGTGTGGATCACCTTCACGCCCGATACAACGGCGCCCCATTTCGGCGTAGATACGGTCCAGGTGTGGCACCACCAGAAGTGAGACCGGATCAAGATCCATGGGGATATCGGCGGCAACCCCGGCTTCACTTTCTCTTGAGGAAATCGGTTGGCCCTCAAAATGAATGATGATTTCATCATCACGCGCCGCCCAGACCACCATCTGCAACAGATAATCCGGATCGTTATAAGCCCACATGGACAGCGCCCGGGCCGACTGACAGGTGGGGTTATTGCCCTGCCCCACGCCCAGCGGTTGCCCCAGCATGCACAACACGCCCTGCATCAGCCAGGCGGTGGCCGACGGCTGTGCGCCGAAAATCATTTCCAGCCGTTGGGTACAATAGGGCGAGACGGGCAGCGCCAGCTGCCGCCAGAGTGCCGGTGCGACCGCCGGTTGGTAGAGAATGCCCCGTTCGAGCATCAAAGCCAGGCCATAGACGCCCTGAGCGGTTTCAGGATGGATGGCTTGGGCGATGATCGCCCGAGCCAGCTCACCGTAACACAGCAAACAATCCCGACCGGTACTGGAGAGCCCCAAAGCTTCGGAAAGCAAGTGGTCCCCGTGCTCCAACAGATGACGTAACAACACCGGGTGATAGGGAGAAACCAGACCGGTATCGTGCATGGCTCGGGCAAAACCCGTCGCCTCGTATTGCAATGCGCCGGCGTCCATCGCCTGAAGGCGCTCCTGATACACCTCCAGGCCCGGATCCTCGCGGCAGGCCTGGGTGGGACCAAACAGGCTGCTGATCAATCGGTCGGCGCCCTGCCCGCTGATACCCAACTCGATGGTCGGATTGACCTGACAGACCGCAATCTGGGTGATCATGCGCTTGACGCTGTCCACCTGAATGGGCCGCTGTTGCAAAATCCGCCAGATTTCCTCAATCAGCTTGTCGATGACGTGTTCGTAGCCAATCCGCTCCGCCAGGTGTCGGTACAGAGATCGGGTAATCAGCGCGAGACGCCCTTGCTGCTCTCTCTCCGCCTCGCTGGGCGTCCCAAAGAGCAGCTCCAGGTTAATGGCCAACACCTGGGTCAGATAATGATGGGCCTGCTCAGAGGACATACCCGGGTGCTGATAATCGCCCAGGGCAATGGCGAGCAGACGCAGCTCGCTGATAGCTTCAATCACCACCGTCGAGGCATCCGGACTTTTCAGCGAGTACGTAGTCAGTGACGGAATCAGGATCTGCGGCTGCGCCCAATCCGACCCCTCAAAGACCCCCGCCTCTTCCAGCCGCTGAGCGCGGGCTTCCAGAAAGGCACAACCACCGTCAAGCAATAGCACTCGCCGGGCAATATCCAGCAGGCGCTGGAGCTTGGTGATCTTGGCAAACTCACGGCTGTCGGCCAGTTGTTCAATCGCTTCGTCCAGCTGGTTTCCCAGGCGGACCAATTTGTCCGCCTCGGCACTGTGGTTCGTTTCCGTTAGGCTCAAGCCGGCCTCCTCAACTCATGCAATGGAGTTGATTATACATAGAAATCCAGCTCTTCCTGGTGTTTGAGCAAATCCCGCATGGTGTAGGGGTCTTCACCAAAAAAGTAAACCAGGCCCCAATGGGTGCCAAAGGCGGTACGTTTGGTGACCGTCTCCTCAACCGGCGGGGTAAGCTCATGGAAATCAAAGTAAGGGTGATCTTCCGTCTCCGCGGGAATTTCCAGTTTGCTGACGACCCGACGGCGCGGGTACACACCGAAACAGCCAGCATGCCCCTTTGCATCAACCACTTCTTTGGGAAAGAATGCCTTGATCTCCTCGTCAGTGGTTTTGGGATCGAACGAAAGAATCAGACCCTGGTAAGCATTGAACCCGTAAGCACGCTCCAACAACTCGAACACTTTGAAACCGGGCGGACGATAGGCCACCTCACCAAAGTACATTTCACCATCGCTGGTGACGAAATATTCAGGATGCACAAATCCGAAATCAATATCAAAGGTTTTGATCAGTTTTTCGATTTGTTGAGTAATCTGGGGCCGGTATTTCTCGAGCTCGGGCGTCGCCGGCACGAACACGGAGTAGCCGAGCGTGACATACTCGGAAATGTTCAGAAAGCAAATCTTTCCGTTGTGAATCCAGGCCTCGACGGCGAATTCCCAGCCATCAAGATGGGACTCCATCAACACGGGAAATTCCTCGTCGGGAATGGTGTCCACTTCATCCGGCGTTCGGATGACCCGATGCCCCAGACAACCGGCTTTATCAAAAGCCTTCAGGTGAATGGGGTCATTGGGGTCCCCGTCCAGTTTCAACAAGGTCTGATTGACCCGTTTCAAAAAGCGCACGACGTCTTCCTTGTCGTGTGCTTCTTCGAAAATTCCCACGCGNATGCCGCCNAGCTGGGCACGACGCTTCATCANCGCCTTGTCCCGCAACAGCATGGCCTGACCAAACAGGCGNGGGTTATCCAGNAGGACCGAGTTGATTGCACCGGCCCACTCCACGGTTTCTTCAAACAGNGGAATCGCCACATCCACGCCCATNTCCTTCAGNGTCTGGGCAATTTCCATGGAACGATCGTTCAGCCGCTCAAAGTTCCAGGGCACGTAGGGGATATCNTGCTCTTTNCAGTANNCTTCGGCCCACTCNGGAGCCACCACCACGTAGCGNCGATCGAATTTGTCGGCCGCNTCAATGGCACCCAGGGCCCAGCCCAACAATGCGACGTAACCTTTTTCAGGANTGAAAGTGTGCTTGGAACTCATGGTGGGACTCTCCAGACGTGGCANTGGTACAACCCCGAGCGCNATCGCACGGGCCCATCTATAAACATAGACAAGAGGCNTGCACTGTACCAGCCATAAGGTCCGGGACACGTATGGTATCGATAGACTTTATAGTTATATGGAGGGAGGGCTGATTTCCGAGTTTGGTGANGGCGGATGCGCNCNNGNNGCGNTTATGGCGGANGCNCTNCGCTNANCNGNNNTACGTATCNGTNACCCGNGATGCCGATGCCNGACGCACCAGCCNATAAAAAAGGCCGGCAAATGCCGGCCTTTTTCAGAACAACCTGACTGACGAATCAGTCCTGGTTCTTCATCTGCGCCTTGATCAGGTCACCNAGAGTGGTGGGNGAAGCCTGCTCGGCGGTTTTGGCGCTGTGCTCTTTNACAGCGGCCTTCTCGTCNGCGACGTCTTTGGACTTCACAGACAAGTTGATGGTGCGNTTTTTNCGGTCAACGCTGATGATCTTGGCTTCAACTTCTTCGCCTTCTTTCAGCACGTTGCGCGCATCTTCCACTTTCTCGCGNCTCAGTTCAGAGGCCTTCAGGTAGGCTTCAACGTCTTCCGCCAGAGTCACGGTCGCACCCTTGGCTTCAACTTCCTTCACAGTACCCTTGATGACGGAACCTTTGTCGTTCTCGGCCAGGTACTCAGAGAAGGGGTCGGTCTCCAGCTGCTTGATGCCCAGAGAAATACGCTCGCGCTCCGGGTCNATGGCCAGAACCACAGTTTCCAGCTCGTCGCCCTTCTTGTACTTGCGNACCGCTTCTTCGCCGGCTTCGTGCCAGGAGATGTCGGACAGGTGAACCAGACCGTCGATACCACCGTCCAGACCGATGAAGATACCGAAATCGGTGATGGACTTGATCTTGCCGCTGATCTTGTCGCCCTTGGCGTAAGTACGAGCGAAGACGTCCCAGGGGTTTTCCTGGCACTGCTTCATGCCCAGGGAGATACGACGACGCTCTTCGTCGATGTCCAGGATCATGACTTCCACTTCGTCGCCCACATTCACGACTTTAGACGGGTGGATGTTCTTGTTGGTCCAATCCATTTCGGAGACGTGAACCAGACCTTCCACACCNTCTTCCAGCTCGGCAAAGCAGCCGTANTCGGTCAGGTTGGTAACCACAGCCTTGACCTTGACGCCTTCCGGGTAGCGACCGGTGATGTTGACCCAGGGATCTTCACCCAGTTGCTTCAGACCCAGAGANACGCGGTTGCGCTCGCGGTCGAATTTCAGNACTTTNACTTCAATATCGTCGCCGACATTGACGATTTCGCTCGGATGCTTGATGCGCTTCCAGGCCATATCGGTAATGTGCAGCAGGCCGTCAACACCGCCCAGATCTACGAAAGCACCGTAGTCGGTCAGGTTCTTGACGATACCTTTGATGGTCATACCCTCTTGCAGGGTAGCCAGCAGCTCTTCGCGCTCTTCGGAGTTGGCTTGCTCCAGAACGGCACGACGAGACACCACAACGTTGTTGCGACGCTGGTCCAGCTTGATGACCTTGAATTCCAGCTCTTTACCTTCGAGGTGGGTGGTGTCGCGCACGGGGCGAACGTCTACCAGAGAGCCCGGCAGGAAGGCACGGATGCTGGATACATCCACGGTGAAGCCACCTTTGACCTTACCGTTNATAACGCCTTTGACCACTTCGTCAGCAGAGTGAGCGGCTTCCAGCACTTTCCAGGCTTCAGCGCGCTTGGCTTTTTCGCGAGACAGGCGGGTTTCACCGAAACCGTCTTCTACGGTTTCCAGTGCGACCTGTACTTCGTCGCCGATTTGCAGTTCCAGCTCGCCGTCTTCGTTCAGGAATTGGCTGGCCGGGATTACGCCTTCAGACTTGAGGCCGGCGTGTACCGTTACCCAGTCTTTGTCGACGTCGATGACAACACCGGTCACGATGGTACCCGGCTGCATATCGACGGATTTCAGGCTCTCTTCAAACAGTTCAGCAAAACTTTCGCTCATGGACATTCATGCTACCTTTTAGTACCCGATCGATCCGCTTGTCTGTGGTGCGGTGTCACGGGTTTACCGTACTGCCAGTGGTACGGGTCAGTTTATGAAAGAGACAGGATCCGGCTTTCAAAGCTGGCGCCAGCCGGGCTGCCCATGCCAGGGTCTGTACACATTGGTCTGGATACACGCTCTAGCAAGCGCGGCAGGCTAGCAGATTGAAAGGCAATTGGCAAGGATAGGGACTCATTCGAGCCTTTTTACCTTAATACTCGAATTCGATGGAGGGGCGAGTCCGGGCCAAGAAGGGGAACACCCTCCCAAGACACGCCGTGAACCCATCCCTGGGGGCTCGCCTCGCGGAGTCCCTCCGCTTACGGTCTTGGGAGGGTGTTCCCCTTCTCAGCCCTCAGTGCCATATTCAACCTATCAGTAACGGCGGATGCGGGCGTTGCCCTTATCCGCCCTACGCACAGCACGGAGGTGGCGTAGGGCGGATAAGCGAAGCGCATCCGCCGTTTCCCGGGGTAAAAAAAGAAAAGGTGCTAGTTCCCGGAACGTTACGCTGGCAGCGCGGAGGTTGGGTATACCGTTGCGAGACCGTCACCCGCCTTGGACGCCCCACAGGGATGTGGGAAGTGTCCCGAAGCGCCGGGAGCGCGAAGGGGGCCGGCGGGTGCAGAGCCTACAGGGATGTATTCATGGCGTGTCTCGCAACGGTATACCCAACCGGAGCACTACACGACAAAGCACCCGAATGTTCTACGAGATGCTTCTACACCCCTTCTATTAAGTCCGCCCGTAATTGTCGTCGAAGCGCTGGATGTCATCTTCGCCCAGATAGGGGCCGGACTGGACTTCGATGATTTCAAGGGGGATTTTGCCCGGGTTGCTCAAGCGGTGGCGGGTGCCGACCGGTATATAGGTCGACTCATTCTCGGACAGCAGCAGCGTCTGGTCGTCCAATTCCACCTGAGCGGTGCCCTTGACTACCACCCAGTGCTCGGCGCGGTGATAATGCATCTGTAAGGACAGGCTGGCGCCGGGTTTTACCCGAATGCGCTTTACCTGGTAGCGGGTGCCCTGATCTACCGAATCGTAGCAACCCCAGGGACGATAGACCTCCCGGTGCTGGAGATGCTCGGTGCGGTTACCCTGCTCGATCCGGGCAATCACCTTCTTCACCTGCTGAGCCTGACTCTTGTCTGCCACCAGAACCGCGTCCGGGGTATTGATGATCATCAGGTTATTGACGCCGATGGTCGCCACCAGCTTGTCTTGAGTGAAGACCAGCGTGTCGTGTGAATCCACATCAATGGCATCGCCCACAAAGCTGTTGCCATTGGCGTCTTTCTCGGACAGCTCCCAAAAGGACTGCCAGCAACCCACATCGCTCCAGCCCGCATCCAGCGGGACGCAAACCACCGCCTGGCTTTTCTCCATGACCGCATAATCAATGGAGATATCCGGCGCCTCGGCAAAGGCGTCCCGGTCGATGCGAACAAAATCCAGGTCTGTGCTGGCTCTGTCGTAGGCCCGTTGGGCGGCACTGAGTACCTCCGGGGAGCAGCGCTCCAGCTCGGACAAGAATGCACTGGCACGGAACACGAACATGCCGCTGTTCCAGTAATAATCGCCCTCAGCGAGATACTGCTCAGCGGTGGCCAGGTCCGGCTTTTCCACGAACCGCTCGACGGGATGGCTACCCTGCCCTTCCCGGCGGGTTTTGATATAACCGTAGCCGGTTTCGGGGCGGGTTGGCTGGATGCCAAAGGTCACCAGTTTGTCACTGTCTGCCGCGTCGGCCGCCTGGGCGATAGCCTTCTGAAAGGCCTCAATCCCCTGGATCATATGGTCAGCGGCAAGCACGAGCAACGTCGGATCATCCTCCTGGGTCAGCGCTTTAACCGCCGCCAACGCCAAGGCTGGCGCGGTATTACGCGCCAGCGGCTCAAGCAGGATCGACGCGCGGCTCTGACCGATTTCCTGGAGCTGCTCGGCCACCATGAAGCGGTGCTCTTCATTGCACACCACAATCGGGTCACCCAAGTCGGGCACCCCGTCCAGACGCAGCAGAGTCTGCTGTAACATGGTGGTTTCACCAAACAGCTTGAGCAGCTGTTTCGGGTAGTGTTTGCGCGACAGCGGCCACAAGCGTGACCCGGAGCCGCCCGCCAGGATAACGGGAACAATCATCGATCAGCCCTGCCGGCTTTTGAGAAATTCATCGAACTGTGCGCCAATTTCGTGGTGACGCACGCCGTATTCGATGTTCGCCATCATGTAGCCCAGCTTGGAGCCGCAGTCGTGACTCTTGCCGGCCAGGCGATAGGCTTCGACGGTCTCGTCAGTCACCAGGGCGTCCAGCGAGTCGGTCAGCTGGATTTCACCACCGGCGCCCGGTTGGGTTTTGGCCAGCAGATCCCAGGTGGACTTGGACAGGACGTAGCGCCCGACAATAGCCATGTTGGACGGAGCCGCGTCGCGCTCGGGTTTTTCCACCATGCCTTTAACGGCGGCGCACTCGCCCTCTTCCACTTGGGCACCGTCGCAGTCGACCACGCCGTATTTGTGCACCTGCTCCCAGGGCACCTCTTCCACCAGAATCTGGCTGCTGCCGGTTTCGTCAAAGCGGCGAGTCATGGCCGCCAGATTGTCTTTGCGTAGGTTGCAGTGGTGCTTGTCGATCAGCACGTCGGGCAGCATTACCGCAAAAGGCTCTTCTCCCACCACCGGGCGGGCGCACAAAATGGCGTGGCCCAGGCCTTTGGCTTCGGCCTGACGCACGGAGATGACCGTCAGTCCCGGCGGCGTGATGGACCGGACTTCTTCCAGCAGTGAGCGCTTGAGACGCGCTTCGAGCTGGGCTTCCAGCTCGAAGCTGGTATCGAAGTGGTTTTCGATGGAGTTTTTACTGGCGTGAGTGACCAGGACGATTTCCTTGATGCCGGCCGCTGCCGCTTCCTCAATTACGTATTGGATGAGGGGCCGGTCGACCACGGGCAGCATCTCTTTGGGGATGGCTTTGGTGGCGGGCAGCATACGGGTGCCCAGACCGGCGACGGGGATGACGGCTTTTTTGATCTGCATGTGTGGTCTCCTTGAGTGTTGGGGGTCGTTCCCAGAGTGTTGTGTCCGGTTGATTTTTAGAGTGGAGGGTTAGAGTTGTCCGGTCGCGGCATCGGGTGAACCCTTTTCAAAACGCGATAAATACATCCCTGTAGCTCCCTCTCTTCTTCCCTGAAGAGAGGGTTTGAAAAGAGTTCACCCGACACCGCGCCCTCAGAGGGAACCCCACCCTTTCACTCGTAACTTACTGATTCAGCAGCGCCAACACTTCGTCGGTTTTTTCCTGTACCAGTTTCTTGTCGCCGCGGCTCTCGGCGTTCAGGCGTACCACCGGCTCGGTGTTGGACATGCGCAGGTTGAAGCGCCAGTCGTCAAATTCCATGGTGATACCGTCGGCACGGTCGATGGCTTTGGCCTGGTCCTTGTAGTGCTCGAATACCCGGTCAATGGCTGCGGCGGCATCGTCCACTTTGCTGTTGATTTCGCCCGGGGACGGGAAGCGATCGATGCAATCCTGTAGCAACTCGGACAGGGGCTGGCCCTTGCGACCGATCAGCTCCGCTACCAGCAGCCAGGGGATCATTCCGCTGTCACAGTAGGCGAAGTCACGGAAGTAGTGGTGGGCGCTCATTTCACCGCCGTAGATGGCATCTTCGCTGCGCATCCGCTCCTTGATGAAGGAGTGGCCGGTTTTGGATTGAATGGCGGTGCCGCCGTGCTTTTCGCAGATGTCGATGGTGTTCCAGGTCAGGCGTGGGTCATGAATGATCTTACTGCCCGGCACCTTGAGCAGGAAGGCTTCGGCCAACAGGCCGACGATGTAGTAACCCTCGGTGAACTCGCCCTTCTCATCGAACAGGAAGCAGCGATCGAAGTCGCCGTCCCAGGCAATGCCCATGTCCGCGCCGTGCTTGATCACCGCCTCGCTGGTGGAGGCCCGATTTTCACGCAGCAGCGGGTTAGGAATACCGTTTGGGAAGGTCGGGTCCGGCTCGTGGTGGACCTTGATAAATTCGATCATGGGCAGGTGCGGTTCGATCGCATCGATGACGTGGCCTGCGGCCCCGTTACCGGCGTTGACCACAAGCTTCATGGGCTTGAGTTTGTCCTTATCGACGTAGCTCAGCAGGTGCTGGATGTAGTCCTCCAGCACTGAACCCTTTCGGTAGGCACCTCTCTTAGATTCGTCCACGGCCGGGAAATCATTGGCTTCGGCCATGGCCTGAATATCGTTCAGCCCGGTATCACCACTGATGGGACGAGAACCCTCACGCACCATCTTCATGCCGTTATAGTCAATCGGGTTGTGACTGGCGGTGATCACGATGCCGCCATCGGTTTTCAGATGGCTGGTAGCGAAGTAGATCTCTTCAGTGCCGCACAGACCGATATCGATCACGTCCGCACCGCCGTCCTGCAGGCCGCGGGCGCAGGCAAGCTTCAAGGACTCACTGGTCTCTCGCACGTCGCCACCCACCACGACGGTTTTGGGCTTGAGGTATTCCGCAAAGGCGCGGCCGATGCGGTAGACGATGTCTTCATTGAGTTCTTCACCCAACTTGCCGCGAATATCGTAGGCTTTAAAACAGGTCAGTTTCATCTTCGTTCCGTCCGGTTTGTGTTATTTGTCATCGTTGCTCCGGCACCCCATGGGTGCCAGCCCCACCCGGCTAGCGGGTATAGCTTAAAATTCTCTCGAGCACCTGCTCGATGGTCAGCTCGGTACTGTCCACCAGGTGGGCGTCATCGGCGGGCTTAAGGGGTGACACGGCGCGTTCGCTGTCCCGCTTGTCCCGCTCGCGGATATCCGCCACCAAGGCGTCCATATCCACTTTCTCGCCTTTTTCCAATAACTGCAAGTAGCGGCGTTCGGCACGCGCCTCTGGACTGGCGGTCAAGAAGATTTTGACGCCAGCATCGGGAAATACGGTGGTTCCCATATCGCGCCCGTCGGCGACCAGGCCCGGTGCCTGCCGGAAGTCCCGCTGGCGCTGCAACAGAGCCTCTCGGACCGGCGGATAAGCCGCCACCCGAGAGGCGTTCATGCTGACGGCCTCGGTACGAATTTCCCGGGACACATCCTGCTCTTGCAGCAAAATGCGCGTGTCCTCACCGGCCGCGTCAAACCGCACCGCCAGATGCCGGGCCACCGCGGCCACCGCATCGGGATTATCCAGGTCAGCGCCGGCGTTCATGGCGGCCAGCGCGGTCAGCCGGTAGAGGGCACCACTGTCGAGCAGATGATACCCGAGACGATTGGCCACCAGCCGACTCAGCGTGCCCTTGCCCGCCCCACTGGGGCCGTCAATCGCAATTACCGGGATGGGACTGTTTTCGGTCACAGGGGTTCCTTAGCGGTCTTGAACATTCAGATTTGGGGTTACTCGCCGACCCGGATCTCAAAGCTCGGGGCGGCGCGCTCGAGCCGTGCCTCAGGGGGCAATGCTCTGGGCGATCTCCCGACAGCGGGCAATGGGATCGGCGGCCCGGGTAATCGGTCGACCAATCACCAGGTAATGGCTCCCGGCGGCAATGGCTTCCTGCGGCGTCAGGGTCCGACGCTGATCATCCGCCGCACTGTCGGCGGGACGAATGCCGGGGGTGACCAGACAAAAATCCGGACCATGCCGCTCGCTTAATGCCCGAGCTTCCTGAGCCGAGCATACCACACCATCCAGACCACTTTTATGACTCAGGTCCGCGAGATGCAGGACCTGTTCCATCGGAGTCCGGGCGACGCCGGTAGAGCGCAGATCCGCTTCGGTCATGCTGGTCAGTACCGTGACCCCAATCAGCAGGGGGCGGCGACCGGAGACTTTGTCCAGAGCCTCGCGGGCGGCGCTCATCATGCGCTCTCCACCACTGGCGTGAACATTGACCATCCATACGCCGAGGTCGGCCGCCGCACGCACCGCGCCCGCCGTCGTGTTGGGTATGTCGTGGAATTTCAGATCCAGAAAAATATCGAACCCGAGCCCCTGGAGTTGCTCGATCACGGCGGGACCGCTACGGGTAAAAAGTTCCTTGCCGACCTTGAGCCGACAGTTCTCCGGTGAGAGCCGACGCGCCATGGTCAGGCAGTCGTCAGCGTTGTCGTAATCCATGGCAACGACAATGCGTGGAGCCTCGGGATTGGGCATGTTTTCCCCCTATGCACAAAAAAAGCCCGAATTCAGTGAATCCGGGCTGCCATTAAAGCAAATTTGGCATCAAATTGCAGCGTCTAATCGTTGCTGAGGGAGGTGCCTGGGTGACCGTCGCAGGTCATCCCGTGGTCAGTTCAGGGTCATATGGTCGCGATTGGACTCAATGGTCGCTTCGCCAATGCCCCGCACTTCCACCAACTGGTCCAGGCTGACAAACTCGCCGTTGGCGTCGCGCCAGGCGACGATGGCCTCGGCTTTTTTGGGGCCGATGCCATCGAGCTGCGCTAGGGTTTCCACATCGGCGGTATTGATGTTGACGGGCGCCTCGGGTGCAGCATAAGCCGCAACGCTGAACAGCAGGGCGATGGAACACAGGAAGGATGAGATCAGTTTCATGATGAACTCCTTTTGCTTGGTTTGTTGAGTAAACAGTAAACGTCGTCCGACGACGTGGGAGCCAGATTATTCAGCGAGGAGCATGGCGCGTAGGGGAAATGTGCGCGGCGTTTTGTAGGAAATTGCCGACAAAATTCTGAGATTTGATCGGGATCACACTATGGGTGTGATTGGATTTTGGGTGTTGATGGGCTTCGTAGCTAAAGCTACGGCTGGGTGTACGGTTGTGAGACACGCCGTAAATACATCCATGTAGGCTCGACGCGCGGAGTCCCTCCGCTTACGGTCTCACAACCGTACACCCAGCCTTCGCTGTGCCAGATTCACGTTTCGGGAAATAATTGCGTAGGTCGGATTAGCGGAGCGTAATCCGACGTTGACTTTGGCAAAAGATGTCGGATTACGCGCTACGCGCTAATCCGACCTACGGGACTATAACGGCAACTGTAAAATGGTGGATGACAGGGCTGCGCCCTTTATCCACCCTACGAAACACTCTTCTGCTCCGTAAACATCTTGTAGGTGCTATTTCCCGAAACGTGAATCTGGCACTGCGGAGACAGGGTGTATTGTTGCGAGACCGTCACCCGCCTGGACGGCGGGTGATGAGCCCCCATGGATGGGTTCACGGCGTGTCTCGCAACAATACACCCTGTCGCAGCACCCCTGTTCGAAGTAACGAATTCCTACAATTTACTCAAATCCTTGGCATCCCAGTGAGGGAAGTGCTTGCGGACCAGGGCGTTCAGCTCCAGTTCGAATTCGCTGAACTGGTGGTGGCTGGTTTTGGTGCGGCGCAGGCCTTCGATGACCATGCCGGCACCGACGGTGAGGTTGGTCAGTCGGTCAATCACGATGAACGAGCCGCTCATCCGATGATTCGGATAGGCATCCACGACCACCGGCTGACTGAAAGACAGCTCGGATACAGCAATGTCGTTTAATTGCAGCTTGTCCGCCGGCTTGTGCTCCTGAGTGTTCACATCGACCCGGTATTCCAGGTTATCGATATGCCCCGAGACCAGTTTGCTGGCAAATTTGAACAGATACTCTTTGCCCGGCTCGCCCGCGTCTTCGTTCATCCAGACCAGGTGTGCCTTGAGGTGATTGGTCTGCTCCACCTTGTCCGCCGAGTGGACAATCATATCGCCACGGCTGACATCGATCTCGTCTTCCAGGGTGATGGTCACGGCCTGCCCGACAAAGGCTTCCTGCAAATCACCATCGAAAGTGACAATGGATTTGATCTTGCTCTTCTTGCCCGACGGCAACACTTTGACTTCATCACCCACCTTCACGATTCCTGAAACGATGGTGCCGCAGAAACCGCGGAAGTTCAGGTGGGGACGATTCACGTACTGGACCGGGAAGCGGAAGTCCTCGAAGTTGCGCTCGGCCATGACTGGCGCGTTTTCCAGGATTTCCATCAATGTCGGGCCGGTGTACCAGTCGCAACGTTCGCTGCGATTGACCACATTGTCGCCCTCGAGGGCGGACATGGGCACAAACTGAACGTCGGTCATTCCCAACTTTTCGGCAAAGTTGAGGTAATCCGATTTGATGTGGTTGTAGACCTCTTCGCTGAAGCCTTCGAGATCCATCTTGTTCACGGCCACCACGATGTGTTTGATGCCCAGGAGCGACGCAATGTAGCTGTGGCGACGGGTCTGGGTCATGACACCGTGGCGCGCGTCGATCAGAATCACCGCCAGGTCACAGGTGGAGGCACCGGTGGCCATGTTCCGGGTGTACTGTTCGTGCCCCGGGGTGTCGGCGATGATGAATTTACGTTTGGCGGTGGAGAAATAGCGGTAGGCAACATCAATTGTGATGCCCTGTTCGCGTTCGGCCTGCAGGCCGTCCACCAGCAGTGCCAGGTCCACTTTCTCACCGGTGGTGCCGTACTTGCTGCTGTCCGAGCTGATGGATTCCAGCTGATCTTCGTAGATCATTTTGGAGTCGTGCAGCAGGCGGCCAATCAGGGTGCTTTTGCCGTCGTCGACGCTACCGCAGGTGAGAAAACGCAACAGCTCTTTGTTTTCGTGCTGTTCGAGATAGGCGTCGATATCAGTTTCGATCAATTCGCTTTGGTGACTCATGGTGTTCAGTTACCTTGGTCTTGAATTCGTTTTTTCGGGGCCGTCCAGTTGGGCTACGGCGAAGATTTTACGTACGGTAACGGCGGATGCGCTTCGCTTATCCGCCCTACGCAACCTCCTTAGGACGGACAAAACTGAAGGCCGCAACCCCGCAGCCCAACGTAGGGCGGATCGGTCCGACGCTTCGGAGGCCGAAGGCCGCATCCGCCGTAACCCAGCCTAGAAGTACCCTTCCTGCTTTTTCTTTTCCATGGAGCCGGAGCTGTCGTGATCGATCACGCGGCCCTGGCGCTCGGAGGTCTTGGTCAGCAGCATTTCCTGAATGATTTCCGGTAGCGTGGTCGCTTCGGATTCCACCGCGCCGGTCAGGGGGTAGCAACCCAGGGTGCGGAAGCGCACCATTTTCATTTCCGGCTCTTCGCCCGGCTCCAACGGCATGCGTTCATCGTCCACCATGATCCAGGTGCCGTCACGTTCGACCACCGGACGCTTGGCTGCGAAATACAGGGGCACCAGCGGTATGTTCTCAAGGTGGATGTACTGCCAGATGTCCAGCTCGGTCCAGTTCGACAGCGGAAACACGCGAATGCTCTCGCCCTTGTCCACCCGACCGTTGTAGATGTTCCACAACTCCGGACGCTGGTTCTTGGGATCCCAGCGATGGTGCTTGTCGCGGAAGGAGTAAACGCGCTCTTTTGCCCGGGACTTTTCTTCATCGCGACGGGCGCCGCCAAAGGCGGCATCAAACTTGTACTTGTCCAGCGCCTGCTTGAGCGACTGGGTTTTCATGATGTCGGTGTGCTTGGCGCTGCCGTGAGTAAAGGGGCCCACGCCCATCTTCACCCCTTCCTCGTTGATGTGCACAATCAGATCCCAACCGAGTTCCTTCACGCGCTTTTCGCGGAACTCGATCATTTCCTTGAACTTCCAGGTAGTGTCGACGTGCATCAGCGGGAACGGCGGCTTGCCCGGGTAGAACGCCTTCTGGGCCAAGTGCATCATGACCGCCGAGTCCTTGCCGATGGAGTACAGCATCACGGGGTTATCAAACTCCGCCGCCACTTCGCGAATGATATGGATGCTTTCCGCTTCCAGTTGTTTCAGGTGGGTAAGATTGTATTTGTCTGACATTCCGCTCAACACTGTTTGGGGGCGGGACAAGCAGGAGACTCACCCGCCCTTGGGTGACTGGGATTCGAAGTAAGGCGCATTATAGAGTAATGCGCCCCCTCCTTTAATGATCGATTACTTCTAAGGATATTCCGGTCTGTTTGGCCAGTTCCACGAAGGTCGGGAATGAGGTGGCCACATTGGTAGCGTCCTTGACCCGGATTGGCTGGGTGGCCCGCAGCGCCGCGATGGCAAAAGACATCGCAATGCGGTGGTCGTGGTGGGTCTCCACCTCACCGCCGCCCATGGTGCCGCCCTGAATCACAATGCCATCGGGGGTGGGTTTGGCATCGATACCGAAGGTGGTCAGACCGTCCGCCATCGCCTGGATGCGGTCGCTCTCTTTCACCCGCAGCTCTTCCGCGCCGGTCAATACCGTCTCACCCTCCGCACAGGCGGCGGCGATAAACAGCGCCGGAAACTCATCAATCGCCAGCGGCACCTGATCTTCCGGAATGTGGATACCTTTCAGCGGCGCATAGCGAACGCGGATATCGGCTACGGGCTCACCGCCGACGATGCGCTCGTTGCTCAAGGTCAGGTCCGCCCCCATGGCCTTCAGAATATTGATCACGCCCACCCGCGTGGGGTTGATGCCGACGTGGGTCAGCGTCAGGTCGGACCCGGGAGCAATGCTCGCCGCCACCATGAAAAAGGTGGCCGAAGAAATGTCCGCCGGTACTTCAATTTTGGTGGCGGTGAGATGACCGCCGCCGGTGAGCTCAGCCACCGCGCCGTCTTTTTTCACCTCGTAGCCGAAACCGGTCAACATGCGCTCGGTGTGATCACGAGTCGGCGCCGGTTCGGTTACCCGGGTGGTGCCCTGGGCGTACAGCCCGGCCAGCAGAACGCAGGATTTCACCTGAGCGCTGGCCATGGGCAGTTCGTAATCAATACCTTTCAACGCCTGCCCACCCTTGATCTTGAGCGGCGGACGACCGCCTTCAGCGGTATCAACCACGGCCCCCATCTCACGCAGCGGGTTGGCAACGCGATCCATAGGCCGCTTGGCCAGAGATTCATCGCCACTGATTTCGCTGTCAAACGCCTGCCCGGCGAGAATGCCCGACATCAGGCGAATGGTGGTGCCGGAGTTACCGATATACAGCGGCTTCTTGGGCGCTTTCAGGCCATGCAGGCCCACGCCGTGGATTTTGACCCGACCTTCGCTCGGCCCTTCAATCACCACACCCATATCGCGAAACGCCTGTAGCGTCGCCAGAGCATCCTCCCCTTCCAGGAAGCCTTCCACTTCGGTCACGCCATCGGCCAGCGAGCCGAGCATGATCGAACGGTGGGAAATCGACTTGTCGCCCGGCACCCGAATGGTACCGGTCACGGCGCCGCCGGGTTGCAATAGGTAATCTATTTTTCCTGTGGTCATGGCTGGTATGAACGCTCTCTTGGCCAGAATATTGGTGAAATGGTCCCGGGCGGCTTTGGCTCGGGTGAAGACGCCCAGCAGATACTCGCTGTCTTCACGGTCGATGGCCGCGCGCAACCGGGTCAGGTTGTCGATAAACAGATCCAGCGAATCCAGAACCGCGCCCCGGTTCGCTTTCATGATGTCGTGCCACATCACCGGGTCACTGGAAGCGATGCGGGTAAAGTCCCGAAAACCGCCGGCGGCATAGCGGAAGATATTCGGGTTACCGATATCCTCTGCCAGGGTATCAACCAGTGAGTAGGCGATGGCATGAGGTAAATGGCTGGTGGCGCCGAGCACCTGGTCGTGCTCTTCGACGGACATATCCAGCACTTCGGCACCGACGGCCTGCCACAGGGCCCGTACCCGCTCCAGATGCACGGCGCCGGTCTCGGGCAGCGGCGTCAGGATGACGCGGTGGTTTTCATACAGATCCGGGTTGGATGCGGTCACGCCGCTGCGCTCGGAGCCAGCAATGGGATGGCCGAGCACCAGTTGGGCGGGGCTTTGCCCGTAAACCGATTCTGCGGCGGAGCGCACACTGCCTTTGACACTGGCGCCATCGGTAATGGTCACCGCCGGCGATACCTGATCGCGAATGGCGGCCAGTACCGATTCTACCGCCAGGGTCGGCACGGCGATAAAAATGACATCGCCCTCGCCCAATTCGGGTGCGACAGCACTGAGATCATCTACCACCCGATCCACTACGCCCAGCTCAATGGCTTTGCGGCCCGCGTCCGGGCGGCGAACCACNNCGATGGCCTCTCGACAGGCGTGNCGCTGGCGCAATCCCATGGCAAGACTGCCGCCGATCAATCCCAGACCGACCACCACCAGNTTGCCGATGACCGGCNTCGNATCAGNCGCTGTGTGTNCCTCAGAAGTGACCGCCATGACNGCCCTTAAAGAACCGCTTTCGGNTAGGAACCGAGCAACTTCAGGTCCGCCGCCCGNGACGACACTTCGTTGAGCACCTTGCTCACNTCCGCNTCCTGGGCNTGACCACTGAAGTCGATGAAGAANACGTAGGTCCAGGCACCGGTNCGCGCCGGGCGGGANTCNACCCGNGTCAGATCGATATNNTGNCGGTGGAANGGCTCGAGCAGGTTGTGCAGTGCGCCCGGCTCATTNCGCATNGCCACCACCAGGGANGTTTTGTCNTCNCCNCTGGCNGGNACNGANTCGGTNCCGATNATNANNAANCGNGTGGAGTTNTCCGGCTCNTCTTCNATNTTCTCGGCCAACACTTTNANNCCGTACAGCTCGGCGGCCATGCTGCCCGCAATGGCGGCGGCATTCCACTCNCCTTTCAGACGCTTGGCCGCTTCCGCGTTGCTGCTGACCGCAATGCGTTCGGCGTTCGGGTAATGCGCATCCANCCATTTNCGGCACTGGGCNANCGACTGGGAGTGGGAGTAAATACGGCTGATNTTTTTCACGTGAGTGACATCGGATATCAACAGNTTCTGATGAATCCGCAGCTCCACTTCCCCACANATTTTCAGGTTGGAGGTCATGAAATTATCCAGGGTGTGATTGACCACACCCTCGGTGGAGTTCTCNACCGGNACCACNCCGTAATTGACCGCNCCGGCTTCCACTTCACGGAACACTTCATCAATGGCCGAGAACGGCATGGCAATGGCGGANTGACCGAAATGCTTGAGNGCNGCCTGCTGGGTAAAGGTGCCCTCGGGCCCCAGAAACGCCACTTTGATCGGCTGCTCCAACGCCAGGCAGGCNGACATGATTTCCCGAAACAGGCGNGCCATNTCCTCGTTGCTCAAAGGCCCCTGATTGCGCTCCATGGCTTTGCGCAGCACCTGNGCTTCACGCTCGGGGCGATAAAAACTTTTCGCCGCCTCTTCCGGGTTTGCGCTNTTNTTGACNTCCGCCACATCNTGGGCGCACTGAGCCCGCTCGGAAATCAGTTTGCCGATCTGATCGTCGATCGAATCAATGCGATCGCGCAGCNCCTTCAGTTGTTCAGATTCGTTCATAGAAGCATCGTTTACCATTGAGAAGGCACCCGTTGGGTGCCTNTCGTCGTGTTTGTGCATTGTCNCNTGGANNCNGGNGTNANGGCGGGTGCGGCCTTTGGCCTTACCCGCCCTACNCNNACCNTNANNGNTGCATCAGTTTTCGGCGTCGTCCTCTACCAGGGACTCGCCGCTTTCTTCNTCTTCNTCGATGCGCTCCACGCCTTTGACGTGCTCACCTTCTTTCAGGCGAATCAGACGNACACCCTGGGTGTTTCGGCTCAATACCGAAACTTCGTCCACTCGCGTGCGCACCAGCGTGCCCATGTCGGTGATCATCATGATCTCTTCGCCGTCGAGCACCTGCACGGCGCCCACTACCGAGCCGTTACGATCGGTGGTCTGCATGCCGATCACGCCCTGGGCACCGCGCCCTTTGGTGGGGAACTCTTCCACCGGGGTGCGCTTACCATAGCCGTGTTCACTGACCGTCAGCACNTTACCGCCCTCCTGCGGAATCACCATGCCAACNACCTGATACTCGTCNTCCATACGAATACCGCGCACACCACGTGACACACGGCCCATGGAGCGTACGGTGGACTCTTTGAAGCGCACAGTTTTACCGCTACTGGAGAACAGCATCACATCGCAGTCACCATTGGTAATGGCGGTAAACGCCAGCGAATCACCTTCATCCAGCTCGATGGCNTTCAGGCCGACNCTGCGCTGACGGGAGAACTGATCCAGCGGCGTTTTCTTGACCGTNCCGCGACGGGTNGCCATGAAGATGAAATGNTCCGCGTCGTAATTCTTGACNGGCAGAATCGAGGTGATCCGCTCGTCACTTTCCANCGGCAACAGGTTCACCACCGGACGCCCNCGGGANTGACGCCCTGCCACNGGAATCATNTACACCTTGAGCCANTAGACTTTACCGGCATTGGTGAAACACAAAATNGTGTCGTGGGTNCTGGCNATCAGCAGGTGTTCAACAAAGTCCTCATCCTTCACCGCCGTGGCCGATTTGCCCATACCACCTCGACGCTGGGATTGGTAATCGTCCAGCGGNTGGGTTTTGGCNTAACCATTNTGGGANATGGTCACCACCCGGTTTTCCTCGGCAATCAGGTCTTCGGTGGTCAGATCCANCGTAGAGGCGGTAATTTCNGTCAGACGGTCGTCGCCGTANTCGGTCATCACCTGCTCAAGCTCTTCNCGGATGACTTCCAGCAGACGCTCNGGACGNTTCAGAATATCCAGGAAGCCGGCGATCTGCTCGAGCTTCTCTTCGTATTCGGACANCAGCTTGTCGTGCTCCATGCCGGTCAGNCGGTGCANNCGCAGATCCAGAATCGCTTGCGCCTGGGCGGCCGACAGGTAATAGGCGCCGTCGTGCACNCCAAATTCTTTGCCCAGATCTTCCGGCTTNCAGGCGTCGTCGCCCGCNCGTTCCAGGAAGGCNGACATCTGACTGATNTCCCAACCCCGGGCCATCAGCCCTTCTTTCGCTTCGGCCGGTGACGGCGAGGCTTTGATCAACTCNATCACCGGGTCGATGTTGGCGATGGCCATCGCCAGACCTTCGAGAATATGCCCCCGCTCGCGCGCCTTGCGCAGCAGGTANACGGTCCGNCGGGTCACCACTTCACGGCGGTGACGGACGAAGGCTTCGAGCAGTTGCTTGAGGTTCAACAGNTTCGGNTGGCCATCCACCAGCGCCACCATGTTGATNCCGAACACGGTCTGCANCTGGGTCTGGGCGTAGAGGTTGTTGAGCAGGACNTCGCCGGACTCGTTGCGCTTGACCTCGATCACGATGCGCAGGCCNTCNTTGTCCGACTCATCGCGCAATTCGCTGATGCCGTCGATCTTTTTGTCCTTGACCAGCTCGGCGATCTTCTCGATCAGACGCGCCTTGTTCACCTGGTAGGGAATCTCGTGCACCACNATGGTCTCGCGACCGGTTTTCGGATCTTCTTCCACTTCCGCTTTGGCGCGCACGTANATNCGNCCNCGNCCGGTGCGGTANGCCTGNACGATACCNGCGCGGCCNTTGATGATCGCNCCCGTNGGGAAGTCCGGCCCNGGNATGTGCTCCATCAGNTCATCNATNCTGATGTCTTCNTCGTCNATCAGCGCCAGNCANCCNCGNACCACTTCTTTCAGGTTGTGGGGCGGNATATTGGTGGCCATNCCCACNGCAATNCCGGAGGAGCCGTTGACCAACAGGTTGGGAATACGGGTNGGCAGCACATCGGGGATGCGCTCGGTGCCGTCGTAGTTGTCGACGTAATCGACGGTTTCCTTGTCCAGGTCCGCCAGCAGGTCGTGGGCGATTTTGGCCATGCGCACTTCGGTNTAACGCATGGCGGCGGCGNNGTCGCCGTCGATGGAACCGAAGTTGCCCTGCCCGTCCACCAGCATATAGCGCAGGGAGAACGGCTGAGCCATACGCACCACGGTGTCGTACACCGCCGAGTCGCCGTGCGGGTGGTATTTACCGATGACGTCACCGACCACACGGGCCGACTTGAGGTAGGGCTTGTTCCAGTCGTTCTTGAGNTCGCTCATGGCGAACAGAACGCGCCGGTGCACNGGCTTGAGGCCATCGCGCACATCCGGCAGGGCCCGCCCCACAATTACGCTCATNGCGTAGTCGAGATAGGACTGTTTGAGTTCGTCTTCGATGTTGACGGGTGAAACTTCTTTCGCTAATTCGCCCATGGACTCGCTGAGTTCCTTATTATCAAACGTCGGAGAAGCAACCCTTACCAGAGAGGCCGATAAAGCCCCCTGAGCCGTGCCCAACGGGCCCTCTGGGGCCTGTCGGGGCAGTATCCAGGCTGCCGCACAAAGGGCGGAATACTACCATAAAAACCGGCTAAGGGGGTGATTTCAGGGCGTTTTTCGAGCGAAGAGGGCCTGCATGCCANGGGCCAATAAGAGTATACTGGCGGCCTTTGGACAAAGTTGTATTCAGGATTCCTTTTATGTCAGCCCCGCAAACCGTCAGCCTGATCATCAAAGCCCGCTGGATTGCGCCCGTGGTGCCGGAAAACCGGGTGTTTGAGCACTGTGCCCTGGTCGTCGANAAAGGCGTCATTCAGGCNCTGGTACCCCAGGAAGAAGCCGACAAACGCTACGACGCCCAACAGGAAATCTTCCTGGGCAACCANCTCCTGATCCCCGGCCTGGTCAATGCCCACGGNCACGCGGCCATGAGCCTGNTGCGGGGCTATGCCGACGANCNGCCCCTGAANCAGTGGCTGGAGGGCCATATCTGGCCCGCCGAGGACCAGTGGCTCAGCGAGGATATGGTGCGCGACGGCACGGAACTGGCCATGGCCGANATGATCCGCTCCGGCACCACCTGCTTCAGCGACATGTACTTTTTCCCCGANCAGGTGGCGCANGCNGCCCANCAGGCCCACATGCGNGCCCAGGTCAATTTTCCGGTGTTTGACGCCCCCAGCGCCTGGGGCCAGGGCCCGGAAGATTATTTCCGCAAGGGGTTGGCCCTGCACGACGATTTTCGCGCCAGCGAACTGGTCCGGATCGGTTTTGGGCCCCACGCNCCCTACACCCTCTCGGACGAACCNCTGACCCGCATCGCCACTCTGGCCCAGGAGCTGGACGCCCCGATCCATATNCATCTGCACGAAACCGCCCAGGAAGTCAGTGACTCCATTGAGCAGTATGGTAAGCGCCCCATCCAACGACTGGCCGAGCTCGGGCTCTTGTCGCCNCTGACCCAGTGCGTGCACATGACCCAGGTGGACGAGGGCGATATCGAACTGATCCGGGACAGCGGCGCACAGGTGGTTCACTGCCCCGAGTCCAACCTCAAGCTGGCCAGCGGCTTCTGCCCCGCACAGCNTTTGCTGGACGAGGGCATCAACGTCGCCCTGGGCACCGACGGCGCCGCCAGCAACAATGACCTGGACCTGCTGAGCGAAATGAAGACCGCCGCCCTGCTGGCCAAAGCGGTGGCCGGTCGGGCCGACGCNCTGGATGCCCACAGCGCNCTGCGTATGGCCACNCTCAANGGCGCGCGCGCCCTNGGNCTGGACGAGCACATNGGCAGCCTGGAGGTGGGCAAGTCGGCGGATATCACCGCNATCGAGTTGAGCGATTTGCCNTCGCAACCCGTATATCACCCGGTATCGCAACTGGTATACACCAACTGCGGCCACAAGGTCAGCCACGTCTGGGTGGCCGGCAAGGCCCTGCTNCTCAGTCGCCAGNTGCAGACCCTGAATGAACGCGAATTGATCGGNAAGGCCCGCTGGTGGGCCAAGCAGATCAAGGGACAACATTAAGCGGAGATCAAACATGAGCAATGTCGACGCGGCTGAAGTCGCCAAATTTGAGGCCCTGGCCAGCCGCTGGTGGGATCGNGAGAGCGAATTCAAACCTNTNCACGACATCAATCCGCTGCGCGCCAACTTTATCGACGAACACTCTCCGGTCGCCGGCCGCAAGGTGCTGGACGTGGGCTGCGGTGGNGGCATNNTNAGCGAAGCCCTGGCCCANCGCGGNGCCNANGTNACCGGNATNGATATGGGCGAAGCNCCCCTNGGNGTNGCCCGGCTGCATGCCCNGGANTCGGGANTGACCATCGANTACCGCCAGANCACCGCCGAGGCTCTCGCCGAACAGGANGCNGGTCAATACGATATCGTCACCTGCCTGGAGATGCTCGAGCATGTGCCGGACCCGGCCTCGGTGATCCGCGCCTGCGCCACTCTGGTCAAGCCTGGTGGCCACGTCTATTTCTCGACCATCAACCGCAACCCCAAAGCCTATGTGTTTGCCATTGTGGGCGCCGAGTACCTGCTCAAGCTGCTGCCGAAAGGCACCCACGACTACCGAAAGTTCATCCGCCCGTCCGAGCTGTCGCGCTGGATGCGGGCAGCCAGCCTCGAGTTGAAAACCCTGACCGGGATGACGTACAACCCGCTGANCAAGACCTACAAGCTGGACCCGAACGATGTCAGCGTCAACTACCTGCTGCACGCCCGNCAGGTGGGCTGACCGATGACCNANAAGTCCGAGAAAAGCTCAACGATTGAGCACCTTCCNATTCGCGCCGTGATGTTCGATCTGGATGGNACTTTACTGGATACNGCGCCCGACTTTGTGGTTGTCGTAAACCGGCTNCTGGCTGAGTACGANCNCCCGCCCCTGGCCGACGCNACCATCCGGCGCAGCGTNTCCAANGGCGCCCGGGCCCTGGTTGAACTCGCCTTTGGCGTCGAGCCGGGCCACCCGGATTTCGAGACCCTNCGGACCCGGCTTCTGGCGCTTTACAGCGATCACCTGGCGGTGCACACCGCGCTGTTCCCCGGCCTGCAAACCCTGTTGCANGNNCTCGGCGAACGGCAGATTCCNTGGGGCGTAGCGACCAACAAACCGGCGGCCTACACCCTGCCCCTCATGGAGCAGTTGGATCTACAGCCCGCCCCCCAGAGCATCATCTGCCCGGACCACGTCACCGAGCGCAAACCACACCCGGAGTCACTGTTTCTGGCCGCCAAGCATCTGGGNTGTGAACCCGAGCATATTCTGTATGTTGGCGATCATCGGCGCGATATCGAATGCGGCCGACAGGCCGGCGCCATCACCATNGCCGCCGCCTATGGCTACATNGANGACGGGGACGATGTCGACGCCTGGGGCGCGGACTACCGCGTGGACCACGGCCGGGAGATTCTGCCCATTCTGGACACGCTGCTCCGATAAGCATTGGCGCTATCGNTCAACACCCAACCGATCAACACCGAGCGTTACACCGAAAAGAGTTGAACTATGACACTACCGGACAATTACCAACCNGCCCCCAGCCTGCTCAAGGATAAAATCATTCTGGTCACCGGCGCCGGGGACGGTATAGGACGGGTCGCGGCGAAAACCTTCGCCGAACATCGGGCCACGGTGGTATTACTCGGGCGCACCATGGCCAAGCTGGAAAAAGTCTACGATGAAATTGAACAGGCCGGTGGTCCCCAGCCCGCGATTTACCCCATGAACCTCGAAGGTGCCACCGAAAAAGACTATCGCGATCTGTCCGACACCCTGTATCAGGAGTTCGGCAAGCTCGACGGGATTCTGCACAACGCNAGCGACCTGGGTGAGCGAACGCCCATNGCCAATTACGCCNCCGACACCTGGCTGCGGGTGATGCAGATCAATGTCAACGCGCCTTTCATGCTGACNCAGGCGCTATTGCCNCTGCTGGAGCAATCCGGAAACGCCAGNATTGTGTTTACCAGTTCCGGCGTCGCNCGGAAAGGCCGCGCNTACTGGGGNGNCTANGCGGCNTCCAAGGCGGCNCAGGACAANCTGATGCAGACCCTGTCGGAAGAGCTGGACGGTGCCNTGCCNATCCGGGCCAACAGCATCAACCCCGGNGCCACCCGCACCCGGATGCGGGCGGCGGCCTACCCGGCNGAAGATCCGCGNACCCTGCCGACGCCCGAGTCGCATATGCCGTTGTATCTGTATCTGATGGGGGAAGATTCNGTGGGCGTGAATGGGGAGATTTTTACGCCGTAGGTGNAGCGAAGGGGTGTTACGGCGGATGCGGCCTGCGGCCTTATCCGCCCTACGGACGCTCCGAAGCGTCGGACCGATCCGCCCTACAGATAGCGCGCGACAGCTTTATCGGTGTTCCTGCATGGCTTGCAGGAGCGAGGCTTCGGCNCGGGACAGNCCNCAGCGGCGNGCCACTTCTTCGACGCTGACACCCATGCGGAACAATTGATTGGCTTCGGTGTAGGGCTGCTCCGTTGGTGCGTCGGGCGNTCCGCCNGCGCCCTGGGCCAGGCGCTTTTCCATGGCGATCAGGCGATTGCCCATGCCAATGGCGGCGCTNTTGGACACCGCCANCTCACTTTCCAGNCGACGATGACTGGAGCGNACCTGATCCAACTGGCGNTGGCTGGCCCGCAGCGCCACCAGGGCGACCNCNATCGCCACAACGCTCAACACCAGACTCAANCCAANGGCCAGCAGCATCCAGTTCATCCGTTAAATCTCGTCCAGCTCGGCCCACTCTTCGTTGGTGAGCAGCTTGTTCAGGTCAATCAGGATCAACAGCTCGTCGTTCTTGTGGCACACGCCCTGAATAAACTTGGCACTCTCTTCATTGCCNACNTTGGGCGCGGTTTCAATCTCGGACTGATTCAGATACACCACTTCCGCCACACTATCGACCATGATGCCGATCACNTGGTTNTCCGTTTCGATAATCACAATGCGGGTATTGTCCGTGACTTCCCCGTCGGCCAGACCGAACCGNTGACGGGTATCGATCACCGTGACCACGTTGCCGCGCAAATTGATGATGCCAAGCACATAGGGNGGCGCACCNGGCACCGGCGCAATTTCGGAATAGCGGAGCACTTCCTGCACCTGCATGACGTTAATACCGTACGTCTCGCCNTCCAACCGNAAGGTCACCCACTGCAGAACCTGATCNTCCNCATCTTTGTTCTTTTGCNTNCTGNTTTTNGTNTCAGTCGCCATACATCAAATCCTCAATCNNTCTTNCTNTTCGTCATTATGCATTGANACGCACTATAGCTGATATCACGNCGGTTCGCTGCGCGTTTCCGNNNCNNCGCNACNNNNACCTCANGCCCGTTTGCGATCCGCCTCCATCAGCAACTGGCCGATNCGCGGAATATCCAGTAGCGCGCACATGTGTTCTTTNACCGTTCCCGCCAACCAGGGACGCCGNCTGCGTTCGGTGCGCCACTTNACATCCTCNGGGTCNAGNCTGATGGGCTGGTTGACCGANTCCACNGCCANNCCCCANGGCACNCCGTCGATNGANATCACATANTCGGCGGTTTCAANAAACCGCTCGTCATAGCGCTCCGGCATGACAAACCGCGCCGTNTTGACCGTGCGTATTTTGCCGGTCGGAGTCGGCAGCAGCCCCATAAACCAGTCCGCCTGTCCGAACAGCGGTGTCAGNTCATCGGTCAGCGGCTGAATCTGTCCCAGGGCGATCAGCGGCACNGCCAGGGTCAAACCCGACACTTTGAACAACAGCACATCGAANCGCTCCTGNGCCCAGGCGGGACGTCCGTTGGCCAGCCATTCGACGTCTTTCAAGCGGAATTGTCCGACTTCCGGCTCGGGCATCAAGTCCGGTGCTGCAGAGGATGGCACCGTTTCAGCAGTATCAGCTTNGGGNNCCAGNGGTTCGGCCAACTTGACCCGNGGNTCTGGCGTCNTCCTCGCCTCTGGNGCGTCGGTTGTNGGNNCGATGGTCGGCGCNGACACCTCGGGNTTGNGTTTGTGCTTGGGCTCGACCACGACCGGCTGCGCAATACTGTGCGATTGAGCGGGCCGGGTCGGCGTTTGCACAGAGGCTGTGCTGCTGGCTTTCAGGGGCGTGGCAGCGCTGTATAGCAACTTCTGCAGCCGCTCGCGCTGCTCCTCCACCGGATCNGCNTAGGGAGGCTCTTCCGGCACCGTCAGCAGATCNTCTAAATAGGCCTGCAAAAGCCCCTGCGGATCCTTTGACATCCGGCTCATGTCGCACTCCCTGCGGCAACACTGGCCGTCGAGGGCTCTTTCTTCAACAACCACTTGTACAGNGACCGATAAGCGTCCACACCCCGACTGTCCGGCTCGAACAGGTGNGGCGGCACGCCCGCCTTNCTGGCGTCCCGAAACTTGGTNTCGACCGGAATCATTCCGGGCCAGACCTGNGTCGGGTANGTATTGCGGATGGTCANCAGNCTGCTGACCGANGCCTGNGTNCGGCGATCGAACATCACGCCGNCGACNACATGGTATTCCAGCGGCCGCTTTCGAGACCGACTCATCATCTCCAGGGTATTCACCATCCGCTCCAACCCTTTCAGCGCCAGAAACTCGGTCTGCACCGGCATTACCAGGCGGTGGGCAGCGGCGAGCGCATTGATCATCAGCACCCCGAGCAAGGGCGGGGTGTCCACCAGCACCAGATCATAGTCGTCATACACCTGAGCCAGGGCGCGGGTCAGCACCAGCCCCATACCCTCCTGTCCAACCGCATGGCGCTCCAGTGTCGCCAGTGCCGTAGCCGAGGGCAACAGGTCCAGGTTATCGAAATCGGTTTTCTGGATCAGCTGTTTGACCCGCTCGGGATACAGCTGTTTGCGCTCTTCAAACAACGTAAATACGCTGCTGCGCGCCGTGTCAGGATCTTGACGGAAATAGGTGCTCAGAGAACCGTGCGGATCCAGGTCCAGCAGCAATACGCGCCGACCCTGCTCGGCGGCAAGGCCGCCCAGGGCCACGGTGGTGGTGGTCTTGCCGACCCCGCCTTTCTGATTGGCAATGCTCCAGACGCGCAACAGATGCGATCCTCGTTATCGATGGCCTGATCGGTTAACAGCGCAAAGCGCCAAAATTCCGCAGGCCAATCCGGTTTACGTTACGTTGAACCAGGATTAAGCAACAGACATACCATTCGAGCGGGTACTATCCATTCAAACTGGGGCTATCGCTGCCGTGGCAAATCCGGGTCACTACTGAAGAGCAGACCCCCGCCCTCCAACTGCACCGGCTCGACCGGTGCGGCGGATTCCCCACTGTCGCCCGAAGAGCTATCGGCCTCCGGAGCGGATTCTTGAGGTGCACCCTCCGGGCCGGCCTCGCGCGGCGGCAGGATTCCGCTTTCCGCCCCGTTTCCATCCAGCGCTGCACTCGGGCGCGGCATCGCTTCGCGGGCAATCATCAAGGCAACCCGGCGGTTCTGGGCTCGCCCCTGCGGTGTGTCGTTGTCCGCACTGGGCTGNTGCTCNCCGTACCCCACNGCCGACAAACGCTGCGCCGAGACACCGGNTCCAGACAGCAATTTGACAATGGCACTGGCCCGCGCGGCGGACAACTCCCAGTTACTGGGNTAGCGAAGATTGCGGATGGGCTGGTTGTCCGTATGTCCCTCCACCTGAATCGGGTTGTCNTACTCNGCCAACAGNCGGGCCATTTCNGCNAAAATATCCCGNGCCTGGCCACTNANNTCNGCGCTGCCCGACTCAAACAGAATACTGTCTCGCAGCTCNACCTGCAGCCAGTANTCNTTNGCATACACTTCCAGCAGGTCATCGCCAATCAGNTCGGAAAANCGCTCGCTGATACGTTCCGCCAGNTCTCCCAGCTCACCCAGGCCCTCTTCGCCCGCAAGGCCNCCGGATTCGCCCANCATTGGGTGNTNGGTATCTCCNCGATCNTCGCCCCGAATATCGATNGCACTGGCNGANGGTGAGCGCGAAGGCTGNCCNACCTGAATGGGCTGNACCGCNCGGGCCGGCTCAAAGGCCTCCATCAGGGTATCNGACAGCACCCGGTATTTGCTCTCATTGACCTGNGAGATGGAGTACATCACCACAAAAAACGCAAACAGCAGNGTAATGAAATCCGCGTAGGACACCAGCCAGCGCTCGTGATTCACGTGCAGTTCTGTGGGGCGACGGCGCGGCATGGGCAACCTCTACTTGTGCAGGTAGCCGTTGAGTTTCATTTCAATGGAGCGCGGGTTCTCNCCATCNGCAATGGCAATGATGCCCTCGATCATCANNTCCCGGTAATGGGAGCGCTCATTGATACACATCTTGAGTTTGTTGGCGATGGGCAACAAAAACAGATTGGCGAGCGCGACCCCGTAGATGGTCGCCACAAACGCCACGGCGATACCCGGACCGAGCTGTTCGGGATCGGCNAGGTTGCGCATCACNTGGATCANCCCCATGACCGCGCCGATGATGCCNATCGTGGGCGAATAGCCACCCATACTTTCATAGAAGCGCACGGCGTCCTGATCNCGCTGCTCGCTGAGCACCAGTTCGTTTTCCATGACCCGGCGGATCACGTCCGGCTCGCTGCCATCGACCATCAGTTGCAGGCCCTTGCGCGCAAAGGGATCTTTTTCGNGGTCGGCGATTTCCTCCAGNCCGAGCAGGCCCTGTTTGCGAGCNGTNANCGACCAGCGCACAATCTGNTCAATACCACCGCGNAACGCATTGACCGGAGGNCGAAAAATCCANGGGAAAATCTGCAGNGCACGCTTGAGGTGGACCTTGGGGGTCTGGAGCATGGCCGCCCCCAGNGTGCCNCCNATCACGATCACGGCAGCGGGGCCATTGAGNAGAGAAGAGAGGCTGCCGCCCTCAGCAAAGTTGCCGCCAATCANCGCNGCGAAGCCNATGATGACACCGAGTATGCTGAGGATATCCATGTCAGCAGACCTCNCGCACGAGTCTGGGGCCNATGTCTTTCAGGCTGAGNACTTTATCCGACAATCCNGCTTTGGCNACNGCCATGGGCATACCGTAAATCACGCAACTGGCTTCNTCCTGTGACCAGATGCTCGAGCCGGCATTTTTGAGCATGCGNGCNCCNTCCCGACCATCNGCCCCCATNCCGGTCAGGACCACGCCCAGCACTTTGTTCCCGTAGTGCTTGGCGGCCGANCCGAAGGTNATATCCAGTGAGGGTTTGTAGGTCATGCGCTCGTCNTCGACGATGCGNAGCCCGCCCCGGGCATCCAGCATCATCTGCTTTCCTCCGGGNGCNAGNAACGCNACCCCCGGTTGCAAGGTATCCCCTTCTTGCGCCTCGCGCACCTGAATCTGACATTGGCGATTCAGCCGTTCGGCGAANGCGCGGGTAAAGTTCTCCGGCATATGCTGCACCAGAACAATGGGCAGCGGGAAAGTGGCGGGCAGGTTGACNAATACNTCNGTGAGCGCCACCGGCCCACCGGTNGAGGCGCCGATAACCAACANCTTATAGCTACCACGAGGGCGCGCCGGCGTCTGCGGCTCCCGGGCAACCGGTTTTTCCGNGGGTTTTTCCNCCGNTCTGGCGGGTTGCAGGCGAGTNGCCTCGCGCGAGGCNGANGCGGAGGCGCGGGCCTGCCGACCGAGGGTCAGCAGGCGTTCGTGCAGTTTATCCCGCAGCCCCTGAGCATTGCGGGANACTTCCCCAAAATCCTTGGGCATAAAGTCCATGGCNCCGGCCGCCAGNGCGTCCAGGGTNATGCGNGCNCCCTCNTAGGTGAGGGACGAGAACATCAGAATCGGGACGGGNCGNTCNGCCATGATATGGCGCACGGCGGTAATGCCGTCCATCTCCGGCATTTCGAAATCCATAGTGACCAGGTCCGGGCGCAGGGAGCGGGCCNGCTCCACCGCCTCACGGCCGTTGGTCGCGGTTCCCACGACCGAGAGATCCGGGTGTTGATCGATCATTTNTTTCAGTCGCTGACGAAAGAAGTTCGAATCATCTACGATTAACACCCTCAATGGCATTNTTGCTTACTCCAGCCTGTTCAGTACGTCCGCTCCTCTTCGTCGGGGAGCACAGAGTTCAATCGGGATTATACGCCGCCCGCGTAGCGCTTGAGCAACCCCGGAATATCGAGGATNAATGCCATGGTGCCNTCGCCNGTNATGGTGGCACCGGCCATTCCGGGGGTGCCCTGAAGCATTTTGCCCAGGGGTTTGATCACCACCTCTTCCTGCCCGATCAGTTGATCGACCACAAAGCCCACCATGCGGGTACCAATNGCNACTATGACCACATGNGCCTCNCGCTCCCGGGCCTTNCGCGGTCCGGTGATCAGCCAGTCTTTCAGGTAGAAAACCGGAATGGCCCGATCGCGGATGGTCACGCACTCCTGGCNGTCCACGGTGTGGGTTTTGGACATATCCATGTGAAAAATTTCCTGCACGCTGGCCAGCGGTAAAGCGAAGGCCTGCTCTGCCAGCATCACCATCAGCGTCGGCATGATCGCCAGGGTCAGCGGCACTTTGATGTTCAGCCGGGTGCCCTCACCCTTGGTGGACTGGATTTCGATGGTGCCGTTNAGCTGGGTGATCTTGGTCTTGACCACATCCATCCCCACACCCCGACCGGACACATCGGAAATTTCTTTCTTGGTAGAGAACCCGGGGGCAAAAATGAGGTTGAATGCTTCGGTGTCCGAGAGGCGATTGGCGCTGTCCCGATCCATGACTCCCTTCTCCACGGCGATGTCCCGCAGTTTGTCAGGGTCCATGCCCGCGCCGTCGTCGGTGATCGACAGCAGGATGTGATCGCCCTCCTGCTCAGCCGCCAGAACGACTTTACCAGTGCGTGGTTTTCCATTCGCCTCGCGCAGGTCGGGCAATTCGATACCGTGGTCCACTGAGTTGCGCACCAGGTGAACCAGAGGATCGGACAGCGCCTCAACCAGGTTTTTATCCAGGTCGGTGTCCTCCCCCACCAGCTCCAGATTCACTTCTTTTTTCAGGTTGCGCGCCAGATCCCGCACTACCCGAGGGAAGCGGCCGAACACTTTTTTGATCGGCTGCATCCGGGTTTTCATCACGGAGGTCTGCAGGTCGGCGGTTACCACGTCGAGATTGGAGACCGCTTTGGCCAGGGATTCGTTTTCAATATCGTCACCCAGCCGCACCAGGCGATTGCGCACCAATACCAGCTCGCCCACCATGTTCATGATTTCGTCGAGACGCTGGGTATCGACCCTCACGGTAGTTTCGGCCGGCGCCGGACCACCGTCCCGATCGGCCGGCTTGCCGGAGGGTCGANNCGCCGGCGGCTTCTTGCCATCGCCCGCGCCACCTCCGGCCGGTGCGGCNGGAGCGGGTGAAGCGNCTTTTGGAGCCGANGGNNNGCTATCGGGTTTTGCCGCAGCACTGGTATCCGGCTTTCCGGAGGCGTCAGGTTGCTTGCGGGTTGGCCCCTGCCCTTTGCCATGGAGCTCATCGAGCAGCGACTCGAACTCATCGTCACTGATCAGATCATTGTTGGACGAATTGCCCGATGCGGATTTACCACTTTCTGCGGGCGCTTGGGCTGGTTCAGACGGCTCTGGCGCCGCAGACTTTGCCGTTGTGCCGGTCCCCGGGCCCTTGCCCTTACCGTGTAACTGATCCAACAGCGCTTCGAATTCATCGTCATCGATTTCATCGCTGTCTGAAGCGGGGGCTTCGGAGGATGGTTTGGCCGGCTGACTCGCNCCCGGGCCTTTGCCTTTACCGTGCAGCTCATCCAGCAAGGCTTCAAACTCGTCTTCCTGAATGACATCANCCTGCTCTGGCGACGGCTTCGAGTCGGATCCGCTTTTGGCGGGCGCGGCACCGGGCTCATCGGCAATGGCATCCAGCAGCTGCTCAAACTCGTCGTCGGTAATATCACCCTGGGCTTTGGGTGTGTCGTTACCNACCGGCTCANCGGNCCCGTGGCTCTGATCACTTTCNGANGTGGTATCNGCGCCACCGNCAATCGGCTCGCCGTTNACCAGCCGCTGCAGGGTGTCGATCAACTGNGGNTCGGCCGACGACNTNTCNTCNCGNTGCGACACTTCCGNAAACTGCTGGTTGATGGTATCGAGCGACTGCAGCACCACGTCCATCAACTCGGANNTCACCTGGCGNTGGCCNTTGCGCAACACATCNAACAGGTTCTCGGTCACATGGCAACANTCCACCATGGGNTCGAGCTNGAGAAACCCNGCCCCACCCTTGACGGTNTGAAAACCACGGAAAATNGCGTTGAGNAAATCAGCGTCGTCGGGGCGCTGNTCCANCTCGACCANNTGCTCGGAGAGCTTCTCCAGTATTTCNCCTGCTTCGACCAGGAAGTCCTGGAGNATTTCTTCGTCGTCACCGAACCCCATTCAGCGCTCCTATCAAACCTNTCTCNCCGGTTATTGTCATCGGNNNGNCNCCCTCNGGCTGNCCANCCTGGCGCGCANTGCGCCTGCGGGTGAACCCTGTTNCGNCCCAGGTCAGAANCCCAGGCTCGACAGCAAATCGTCCACTTCGTCCTGACTGGATACCACGTCAGCCCGTTCGCTGGCGTTCATCTGCGGCCCCTCTCCGGAGCTNTGTTNACGTTTTTTCACTGCCGCTTCTTCACTATCGGCCTCGGGCACAAAACCTGTAACATCTTCCACCTGGGCGGCAATCCGGACCAGNCTGACNAGNTCCTGCTCCACATCNTTGATCANNCCGATCACCCGCTTGAGCACCTGNCCGGTNANGTCCTGAAANCCCTGNTCNAGNACAATNNCCTGNANGTTACNNCCNATNGTCTCGGTGCCGGTCACCATCTGCCCNAGAAANTCNTCCATCCGGTGGTACAGCTCGCGAAACTCNTCCGGACTCATTTCNCGNCGNTTNAGCCGGGCCCACTCNTCNNTCANNGAGCCGGCNTCCTGCCCGAGATTGGTGGCGATGGGCGCCGACTCNTCCACCATATCCATGGTTTTTTCGGCNGCNTGCTGNGTCAGGTCNATGACGTAGNTCAGACGGTTGGANGCGTCCCGNATTTCGGAGTTTTTGATATCGGGCGGTTCGGANCTGAGGTCACCATCAACGTTGAAGTTGACGATNGCATCGTGCAGCCCGCGCGTCAGNCGCCCNACGGACTGGAAAATATGCCGGTCGCGCACTTCGGTGATCGCGTGAATCAGCTGGGANGCCTCTTCATACTGGTCTCCCTGAAGCTTGTCGACCAGCAGCTTGGCGCACTCTTTCAGCTCGGAGATGAACTCNTCGTTTTCATGCAACTGGGATGTTGAAGCCATGAATAAGCCTTATTGTCGCTATGGGCCGGCGCCCCAAGANACCGACGGCGCGCGGTTTAACCGACGCGTTCAAAAATTTTCTCGATCTTTTCCTTGAGCGCCGCNGCGGTAAACGGTTTNACCACGTANCCGTTCACNCCGGCCTGNGCGGCTTCAATAATCTGATCGCGCTTGGCTTCAGCGGTCACCATCANNACCGGCAANGCATGCAGCTTCTCGTCCTCGCGCACCGCGCGCAGCAGATCGATGCCGGTCATACCNGGCATGTTCCANTCGGTCACCAGGAAGTCAAAGTCGCCGCTGCGCAGCATNGGCAAGGCGGTTACCCCGTCGTCAGCCTCGTGGGTATTGCTGAACCCCAGGTCTCTGAGCAGGTTCTTAATAATCCGTCGCATTGTCGAGAAATCGTCGACAATCAGGATCTTCATGTTTTTATCCAATGCAACCTCCGTCTACTCTGGCGGGAGTCTGGTTTCAAGAATGGGAAGTAGCGCCACAGGGCGCCCACCACACCGGTGAAATTGGTATTCTAGCAAGGCCGTGCCCGGCAAAGTACCCACAAACCTCTGGCGCGTCAATCATTACCCTGCCAGTCGGCCAGCCGGGTTCTCAGGCGCAGGGCGGCCTGGCTGTGGATCTGGCTGACCCGGGATTCGCTGACCCCGAGGACCTGCCCGATCTCCTTCAGGTTAAGCTCTTCATCGTAATAGAGCGCCAACACCAGCTTTTCCCGCTCCGGTAGTTGGGTTATCGCCTGCGCAAGGGATTGCTTTAGCGCCGTGCGCTGAATTCCGTCCAGGGGGCTGGCGTGCTCGGAGCCTGGGCCCGCCATATGCTGACTGGTGTCGTCATCGCCGAAGGTCTCTTCGTAGCTGAACAACCGGCTGGCACTGGCATCCCGCAGCATATCGAAATACTCATCCAGCTCAATACCCAGCTCGTCGGCCACTTCGGCATCCTGGGCATCCCGACCAGTACGCCCTTCCACAGTACCAATAGCCTCGCTAATCCGCCGGGCGTTCCGGTGCACCGAGCGCGGCGCCCAGTCGCCCCGGCGCATTTCGTCCACGATGGCACCGCGAATGCGGATACCGGCGTAGGTTTCAAAGCTGGCCCCCTTGGAAGCATCATACTTCTGAGAGGCTTCAATCAGGCCGATCATGCCGGCCTGGATCAGGTCGTCAACCTGCACACAGGCAGGCATGCGCAACATCATGTGATGGGCAATGCGCTTTACCAGGGACGCATAGTCCTCCACCCGTATCTGGTTGCCAAGTTGTCGGGTTTTATCGTACATGGCTAATCCATCGGCTGCGGCCATTGTCAGCTACCTCACACCATCTAGCGACTGTTGGCGACCTGGAGCAGACGCTCGACAAAAAATTCCAGCCGCCCCGTGGGCGCGCTGGGCAGAGGCCACTGATCCACTTCTTTGGCGAGCGTACGAATCGCTTGCGCCGCCTTGCTCTGAGGGGCGAACTCCAGCAGTGACTTTTGTTTCTGTACGGCTTTGCGCACATTTTCGTCAAAGGGAACATGGCCCACATACTGAAGGGTGACATCCAGAAACCGCTCGCACACGCTGTTCAGCTTGTTGAACATCATCTGCCCTTCGCGGGTGGTGCGGGTCATATTCGCCACTACTCGGAAACGTTGCAGACCGTGATCCCGGTTGAGCACCTTGATCAGGGCGTAGGCATCGGTAATGGACGACGGCTCGTCGCACACCACCACCAGTACTTCATTGGCGGCCCGAACGAAGCTCACCACGGTATCGGAGATACCGGCGGCGGTATCCACCACGAGAATATCCACCTGATCACTCAGCTCACTGAAGGCATTGATCAGGCCCGCATGCTCACGGGGCCCGAGCATGGTCATGCGCTGGACGCCCGAGGCGGCGGGGACAATTTTCAGACCGGAGGGGCCGTTAACCAGCACATCCCGAAGCCCCATTTCGCCGTTGAGCACATCGGACAGGGTATGTTTGGCCTTGAGACCGAGCAGCACATCGACATTCGCGAGGCCCAGGTCCGCATCCAGCAGCACCACACGGCGGCGAAGTTCGGCCAAAGCGATACTCAGGTTGACGGAAATATTACTCTTTCCCACACCGCCCTTGCCGCCGGACACTGCTATGACTTGAACCGGACGCATTTGACTCATCTGCCGTTCTACTCCTCACGTTCTTCGACTGACCCTAACAAGGTCGATTATAGGGCCCGGCGGGCGACGGTGGCCGTGGCACCCTGGGGGCGGCGCGCGGCGTCATCGCGCCGACCAACCAGGCTGGCCGCTCGGGTCACCAACTGGTGCGGGCGAGCCACCTGAATATCCCGGGGAATATCCTGACCGTCGGTAGTATAGACGATTGGCACCCCGGCCTGCATGACTACACCCAGTGCCTCACCCAGACTCGCGCTCTCATCGAGCTTACTGAGAATGCAGCCGGTCAGACCCTGACCGCCGTAGGCGTGCACTGAGGCCTTTAACATCGCCGCCTGACTGGTGCTGGGCAGCACCATCAGTGGTTTGACCTGAGGCAGGCGACGGAGTGTGTCGAGCTGCTCGGTCAGCCGGGGATCGCCCTGGCGGAATCCCGCGGTATCAATCAGCACCAGTGCGTGACGGCGCAGACTGTAGAGCACCGACTCCAGGCTGGACTGATCGTCTACCACCCGCAGAGTCACACCGAGGATACGCGCCAGGGAGCGAAGCTGATCATGGCCGCCGATCCGGTGGGTATCCAGGGTCACCAGGGCCACATCCCGGGCACCGTGTTCCATGACATAGCGGGCCGCGAGCTTGCCGATGGTGGTGGTTTTGCCGGCCCCGGTGGGGCCGACCAGTGCGTAGACGCCACCCCGGGAGACCGGGTCGGCGCCGTCAGCCGGCAACTTGCGCGCCAGCTGCGCCAGCGCACCCGTCCAGGCTTGCGCGAGTGGCTGACCGGCCGGGGTGTCGTTGAGAATGGCTTCCGCGGCCTCCGGGGACAACCCCATCCGCTCCAGGCGCCGGCCAATGCTCGCCAGGCCCGGTGCGCGAGCCGCCGGCTTCGGGCCGAGCATCTGTGAGAGCTGCTCTTCGAGCAGATAGCGCATTTCAGCCAATTCCGCCTGCAGGCTATCCAACCGCGGATCGGTGGTTTCCGTGCCCGCCGTACTCACCGGACCCGCGGGCGGCTCATCGTCCCGCAGCGGGTAACGCTCGGCGGCACTGACAAAGCCGGCCGCCCGAGACGTATTCCGTTCAGGCTTGCTCACGCTGACCGGGTCCCGGTCAGTCCCGGCGGATTCAAGCAGAGAGCGCTCCACCCGAATACCCGCATTGACGCGCTGATTCGGTTGAAGAAACTCGCGCGCCGAAGCATCCAGCTCGCGCTGAGCCAGTTGCCGCTGGCGGGCACGCTCGATCGCATCGGCCCGCTGCTGCCCGGTTTCCGACGCGGGTCCGGTCGAGAGTGGCTCGCCTGATTCGGCATTTGCAGCCGGCACAGACCTCTCGGCCGCCTCCGGGAGGGACACCGAGGCCTGAGTGGTCAACAGCTCCACCCCGTCTTTCGTGCGGTTGCTGGAGAGGATGACCGCATCGGGACCCAACTCCTGACGAACCATTTCCAGGGCGCGTCGCATATCCGCCGCGAGAAATCGTTTGACCTGCATCGTTGTACTCCTCGTCAAAAAACGGGCCTGTTAGTTGTTGGACTCGGGCCAGAATCATCAGGGCCCTGAGTCTTGTCCGGGTTACCGGTTGTTGGTCTGACCGGCGCCCACCGTGGCATCAATGGAAATCTGCTTGTTTTCCGGCACTTCGGTGTAGGCCAGAACGTTCATATCCGGCACGCTGTTGCGCGCGAACCGGGCCAGCATATTGCGCAGCGGCGCGGCGACCAGCAGGATCAGCGGTTTACCGGCCACTTCCTGCTTCTGAGCCACCTCCATGAGCGAGCGCTGCAGTCGCTCCGCCAGGCTCGGCTCAATAAAGGCACTGTCGTCCGCGCCAGATTTTTGTGCCTGCTGAAGGGTGTTTAGCAACAACTGTTCCAACTCTGGCTCCAGGGTGATAACCGGCAGCTCCGGCTCTGAACCCACGATGTTCTGGACGATCTGGCGCGAGAGTGCGACCCGGGCGACATTGGTCAAAGCGGCGGGATCTTGACTCTTGCTGCCATTGGCCGCCAATGCTTCGGCAATCGAGCGCATATCCCGGATCGGCACCCGCTCGCGCAGCAGGTTCTGTAGCACCTTGAGCAGCACATTCAGGCTGATGGTGTTGGGGACCAATTCCTCAACCAGCTTGGGCGAGTTTTTCGCCAGCATATCCAGCAGCTTTTGCACATCTTCATGACCGAGTAGCTCCCAGGTATGTTTCTGCAGAATCTGATTCAGGTGGGTGGCGACGACGGTACTGGCATCCACGACGGTGTACCCCAGGGTCTGGGCCTTCTCTTTCTGACTGGCATCAATCCAGACGGCGTCCAGCCCAAAAGCCGGATCCTTGGTTTTGGTGCCGTCGAGCTCGCCAAAAACCTGACCGGGGTTGATCGCCATTTCCCGATCCGGATAGACCTCGGCTTCGGCCAGAGAAACGCCCATCAGGCTGATCCGGTATTTGTTCGGCAGCAGATCCAGGTTGTCCCGAATGTGTACCGAGGGAATCAGAAAACCCATTTCCTGGGAGAGTTTGCGACGCACCCCCTTGATCCGACCGAGCAGCTCGCCGCCCTGCCCCCGATCCACCAATGGGATCAGGCGGTAGCCCACCTCCAGCCCGATAATATCGACAGGCTGCACATCATCCCAGTCCAGCTCCGCCGATTCTTTGGCGGGCGGCAGAGAAGCCTGTCCGGGGTTTGGCGCCGACGGCGTGACGGTCGGCCCGCCACCACCGCCACCGGAAGGACCTCCACCGCCGGGTCGATAGTCATCTTCTTCTACCGCCTCGGGCTGCTGACTGCGCCAGTGAATAAAGTAGGCCAGGCCACCACAGAGAAGGCCCAGGCCGAGAAACGCCACATGAGGCATACCGGGAATAGAGCCCATGAGCAGCAGAACGCCTGAGGCAATAGCCAGCGCTTTTGGGGTCGCGAACATCTGCCCCATGATTTGCTCACGCATGTCCTCGGAGCTGTTGACCCGGGTCACCAAAATCGCCGCCGAGGTCGACAGCAGCAGCGAGGGAATCTGGGCAACCAGACCATCACCAATGGTCAACAGAATGTAATTCTCCAGCGCCGTCGAGAAATCCAACCCGTGCTGAATCATCCCGATGCCGAGCCCGCCAATAATGTTGATCACCAGAATCAGAATGCCGGCGATGGCATCGCCGCGCACGAACTTGCTGGCACCGTCCATGGCCCCGTAGAAATCCGCTTCGCTCGCGACGTCTTTCCGGCGGGTGCGCGCTTCGTCCTGATCGATCAGTCCGGCGTTCAGATCGGCGTCAATCGCCATCTGTTTGCCGGGCATGGCATCCAGGGTAAACCGGGCACTCACTTCCGAAATCCGCCCCGCCCCTTTAGTCACTACGACGAAGTTGATGATCATCAGAATCAGAAACACCACCAGACCCACGGCGTAGTTGCCGCCGATGACCACTTCGCCGAACGCCTCGATCACTTTACCGGCGGCGTCGCCACCCTCGTGGCCGTTGAGCAGCACCACCCGGGTGGAGGCGACATTCAGGGCCAGGCGTAAGAGCGTCGCAACCAGCAGGATGGTGGGAAACACCGCGAAGTCCAGTGGGCGCATGGCGTACACGCCCACCAGCAGCACGACGATGGACAGGGCAATGTTGAAGGAGAAGAAGGCGTCGAGCAGTATCGGCGGCACGGGCAGGATCATCATGCCCAGCAGCATGAGCAGCAGCACGGGTATGCCGATGTTGCCACGACCGAGTCCGCGAATATGGTTGAAGGCGGCGCGGCGGTCAATGTTGTTCAGTTGGCTGAAACTGGGAAGTGCCATGTAGGTCGCTTTTTTGACGGTTTCGTTAGTTGACCGTCTTATCGCAAGAAGCGTACCAATTGGTGAAGGATAGTCGGTGGAGAGATTGGTGGTTATCTGAGAGTCCGGCGGCTACGGGGTGAAGCCTTCCGGGACACGCCGTAAACCCATCCCTGGGGGCTCGCATCGCGGGTCCCCCGCTCCACGGTCCCGGAAGGCTTCACCCCGCATCCGCCTCCGAGTGAAATTCGACCGACCATGGTATTCGGCTGGCACTGAGGCGGATGCGGGGTATAGCCATTGGAGACTCTCGGAGACATGGATGTCGACGAGAAGCCCCCATGGATGGGTTCACGGCGGGTCTCCAAACGCTATACCCCGTAGCCGCCGGGCTCTCCAATAACCACAGCCCCCGGTTGAACCGACCTCAGTCGAAGCGCATATCGCGGGGGACCTGGATGTTTCTTGGGTAGGCGGGTTTTTCGCCGCGGCCCTTGCGGAAATTGCGTAGCTGGAAGACGTAGGCCAATACCTGGGCAACGGCCATGTACAGATCCGCCGGGACTTCCTGATCGATTTCCGTAGTGTGGTAAATCGCCCGGGTCAGGGCGGGAGATTCCATGATGTCGATATTGTGGGCGCGGGCGATTTCACGGATCTTCATCGCTGTCTGATCCGCCCCCTTGGCCACCAGAATCGGCGTCGCCATGGTATCCGGGTCGTATTTCAAGGCCACCGAATAGTGCGTGGGGTTGGTGATGACCACGTCCGCTTTCGGGACTTTCGACATCATCCGACGCTGAGCCATTTCTCTCTGCAACTGGCGGATTTTGCTTTTGACCTCCGGCTTGCCTTCGGTGTCCTTCATCTCATCCTTGACTTCCTGCCGGGACATTTTCAGTTTCTTGTTGTTCTCAAAAATCTGGAACGGAATATCAATCGCTGCAATGGCAATGGTGACCGCGGCCAAAGCGATAGCGGCAACGCCACTGAGCCACACCGAATTCTTGATCGCTGTCAGCGGTTCCTGGTCTGATAGCCGCAACATATCCTGCTGCTGCACAACCAGCAGGCCAACCGCAACCGCCATGATGAGCATTACCTTCCCCAACGCTTTNGCGAGCTCCATCAACGCCTTTAGNGCGAACATGCGCTTGAGACCGGCNAGCGGGTTCATNCGGCTGGCCTTGGGGGCCATGGATTTGCTGCTGAACAGCCANCCGCCCAGGCCAATNGGGCCGGCGATGGAAGCCACCAGCAACANNGCGAACACNGGCATCATGCTNANGGTNCCNTGATACAGCGACGCGGTCAGGTGTTCGANCATGGCATCGGTGTTGAACACCACTTCCCGCTCCAGCGAGAAATTGAATTTCAGGATNCCGGCGAGTTTGCCCGCCATAAAGGGACCGAACANCATCAGCCCTATGGTACCGGCNAGCAATATGAAGGTGGTGGTCAGTTCCCGGGATCGGGGGATCTGCCCTTCCTCGCGCGCTTTTTCCTGTTTTCGCGCCGTGGGTTCTTCTGTCTTTTCCTGACTGCTGTCGTTNTCTTCGGCCATCAGGGCAGTCCTATTACCANTCGAACCAGTTCAAAGGCTTCNTGGGTGAAGACTTCGAACACGGGAAGCAGTGCNGGCAAAGCNAACCACATGACCAGGATNCCNAAGATGAGGGTCATGGGAAAGCCGACGGTGAATACGTTCATCTGCGGTGCGGAGCGNTTCATGGCACCNAAGGCCATGTTGATGANCATGACGGCGGTNAACACCGGCAAGGTGATNACCAGGGCGGCGCTGAACAGCCAGGTGCCCATGCCGGCNATGGTGGCGAAGGCGCCGGAGCCGAGGCCGCNGCCNCCNATNGGCAGGCTCTGGAAGCTGTCCACGAGCATGCCGATGATGATGAGATGGCCGTTATAGCTGAGNAACANCANGGTCGCGAGCAGCAGGTAGAATTGGGACAGTACGGTGGTGGAGACNCCGGTGGATGGGTCGTTCATGGCGGCGAAGCCGAGGCCCATTTTCATGGCCATGAGTTCGCCGGCCAATATGAAGATGTGCAGNAAGACCTGGAGCATGAAGCCCATGGCGATGCCGATGAGCAGTTCTCTGGCGACGATGGCCATGGCTTGTATGGAGACGAGATCGATGTCGGGTGGTGGCGGNAGCAGTGGTGCTACCAGTAGGGTGACGAAGGCGGTGAGGACGATGCGNACTCTTGCNGTGACGGTCTGGGCGCCGATGACGGGCATGGCGAGGAAGAGGCCACCAATGCGNAGCATCGGCCAGAGGTATTGACCGATAAATTGCATCAGTTGTTGTTCGCTCAATACCAGTTCGTTCATTGGTTCAATCAATCGCCCTTCGAGGGTGCCGTTCTGAAAGTCCGCCTCCGGGGCCAAGGGTGTCCTTTTCAAAACACATGAACCCATCCATGGGGCTCCATCGCTTCATCCATGAAGCGACGGTTTGAAAAGGACACCCTTGGCCCCGGAGGCTCATTGGTTGCTTCGGCGTTTTGTGTGTTCTTTCTGCTCTACCCTATTAAGTTTGGGACGTTGGTGTATAAACGGGTGAACAGGTCCATGAACTCTCTGAGTAGCCAGGGGCCGGCNATCATGACTGAGGCCAGGGTGACNAGCAGGCGTGGCAGGAAGCTCAGGGTCTGTTCGTTGATCTGGGTGGCGGCCTGGAACATGCTCACCACCAGGCCNACCANTAGGCCGGGGCCGACGATGACGACCAGCATCAGGATGACGAGGTAGAGGGCGTCGGCGAAGATGTCCATGACNACTTCCGGGGTCATAGGGCCTCCTTATACACCGAAGCTGGCGGCGAGTGTGCCGATGATCATGGCCCAGCCGTCGACNAGGACGAAGAGCATGATTTTGAACGGCAGTGAGATGATCAGGGGCGAGAGCATCATCATGCCCATGGCCATGAGCACGCTGGCAACGACGATGTCGATGACCAGGAACGGGATGAAGATGATGAACCCGATCTGNAAGGCGGTTTTGAGTTCGCTGGTGACGAANGCCGGGACCAGGATGCTGAAGGGGGTGTCCTGGGGTGTCTGGATGTCCGGGTTGTCGGCGATGCCGACGAACAGTTCGATGTCNGATTCNCGGGTCTGGGCCAGCATGAACGCGTGGAAGGGTTCGGTGGTTCTNGCCAGNGCNGTCTGNGCGTTGATTTCTTCGTTGATGTAGGGNTGCAGGGCTTCGGCGTTTACGCGTTCGAACACGGGCTGCATGATGAACAGGGTCAGAAACAACGANAGGCCGATCAGTACCTGGTTGGACGGCGATTGCTGTAGGCCCAGGGCCTGANGCAGGATGGCGAAGACGATGATGATCCGGGTGAAGGAGGTCATCATCAGCAGGATCGCTGGCAGGAAGGTGAACGCGGTCATGATCGCGAGGATCTGGAGCGTGACCGAGTATTCTTCCGAGCCGTCCGGGTTGGTGGTGACNGTCAGGGCCGGTAAGCCGGGAATGGCGGGCAGNGAGCCGCCGACGCCNTGCTCNGCTGGCGGNTGGGTTTCCGGCGNTTCCTGGGCNAGGGCCGGTCCCGCNCCGAAGCNCANCAGGANCAACAGCAGCAGCGAGCNGANAAANCGGTAGTGAACTNAGTGGGTAAGGCTTCATCAGGGCTTGGTGTTCTTGTTCATGATGTTCATCAACCGCTGTTTGAAGTCGCTGCTTCTGACGCCTTGTGCGTCGATCACCGGTTCTTCAAACACGTGCAGTGTNCGGATTTGTTGGGCNGTNACGCCGAGCAGCAGNTGCTGACCGCCCACTTCCACCANCANCAANCGCTCACGGGTNCCCANNGGCAAGGTNGCGACCACTTTCATGGCCGANGAGTTCGTGAAGGCNCCNTGNCCAAAGCGGCGCAGCAACCAGGCAAGGGCGAAGATCAGTGCGATGATCAGCAGCAGGCTGAACAGCACACTNATCAACTGNGTNGCGGCACTTCCTTCCATCAGCGCAGCTTCTTGATCCGTTCGGANGGACTGATGACGTCGGTCATCCGAATGCCGAATTTTTCGTTCACCACCACCACTTCACCGTGGGCGATCAGGGTGCCGTTGACNAGCACGTCCAGNGGNTCGCCNGCCAGCCGGTCCAGNTCAATCACCGAGCCCTGGTTGAGNTGCAGCAGGTTGCGAATGGTNATGGAGGTGCGNCCCACTTCCATGGAAATGGACACCGGGATGTCCAGAATCACATCCAGATCCGGGTTGGTGTTGGGCTGCTCGTCTTCGGTCAGCTCATCCAGGGCAACNCGGTCGACNTCGCGACCANAGTCCTGTTCCTGCCCGGCGCTGTCCGAACCTGCATCGGCAGTGTCATCGTCGCCNTCNTCACCCTGCTCCATCATGGCCGCTTCCCACTCGGCCGCCATGGCATCCTGNTCTTTNTCGTCGTCGTGGGTATCATTTTCGTTTGCCACTGGAGCCCCCTTCGTTTGCCGTAATGTTATAGGCTGAACTGTGATCAATTAAACCGTGAATTTTCAAAGCCAGNTTGCCGCGAATCTGTCCCAATCGNGTGCGGAACATGGGCACACCGTTGGCGGTGACGACATGGTATTCCGGAAACTCCACCGGAATCACATCNCCCGCCTTCAGNTTGATGATNTCCCGCAGGGTAATTTCGCGNTGAACAATNTCGCACTCAAGATCGACCTGAGCGGCGAGNACATCCTCNCGCAGCGCNTTGACCCAGCGTTCATCTTTNTCGTCNCTGTCACTCTGCAGACCGGAATCCAGCACCTCCCGGATCGGTTCGATCATGGAGTACGGGACCGTGATNTGCAGATCGCCACCGCCGCCATCNAGCTCNACGTGGAAGGTGCTGACCACCACCACTTCGCTCGGGCTGACAATATTGGCCAGGGACGGGTTGACCTCTGAGTTCATGTATTCAAAGGTAATGGGCATGACCGCTTTCCAGGCCTCGCCGAGATCGATGAACACCTGATCGAGCACCATCTGCACCACACGCAGCTCGGTCGGAGTAAATTCCCGGCCCTCAATTTTGGCGTGCCGGCCATCGCCGCCGAAAAAGTTGTCCACCAGCTTGAATACCANGCGCGCATCCAGAATGATCAGGGCATTGCCGCGCAGCGGGCGGAACTTCACCATATTCAGACTGGTCGGCACATAGAGGGTGTGCACATATTCGCCAAACTTCTGGATCTGGATGCCGCCGACGGATACATCCGCCGTGCGCCGCAGCAAATTGAACATGCTGATGCGGGTGTAGCGGGCGAAGCGCTCATTGATCATTTCCAGCGTGGGCATGCGCCCGCGGACGATGCGGTCNTGGGTGGTCANGTCGTAGGCTTTGACCGGGTCCATCTCCAGATCGTCATCGGTATCGATATCGCCTTCATCGACCCCGTGAAGCAGCGCATCAATTTCGTCTTGTGAAAGTAAGTCTTGCACGAGCGGCTACCTTATGGTTTTTACTGCATCACAAAGCTGGTAAACAGAACCTGTTCGACACCGGGCTGCCCCATCTCCTGNTCGAGAATGGCCTGAACCCGACGCAGCGCGTCCTGACGCAGCAACTCCCGACCTTCCGGTGTCTGCAGGTCTTCAAACTCCTGGCCNCTGAACAGCATGATCAGATCATTGCGAACCCGGGGNAGATGTTGCTCCAGNACTTTGACCACCTCATTGTCGCGCAGCATCAGATTGACTTCGGTCTGAAGAAAGCGCTGCCGGCCACGCACATTGTAGTTGATGACAAACTTTTCCTTCAGTGGAAAGTAGATAGCCTGCTGGCGCGCGGGCTCCAGGGGTTCCACCGGTTCGGCTTCAGCGGTTTCACCCTCGGGCGCCGGCTCATCCGGAGCCAGGAAGTGCAACAGTCCAAGGGTTACCCCTACCGACAAAACCACCAGCAACAGCGCCAGTACAGCCAGTTTGATTTTCTGCTTNCGTTGGGTCTTGCGGTCGACTTCCGCCTGTTCTTCTTCGGTCAGCTCGCGCTCATCTTCTTCGGCCATGCCAAAATTCCGTCATTCACAGTGCTTGAAGGGGATAGAGCAAGCCCCGTGCCAAGTCAGGCACGGGGCTTGCGCGGATACTTTGGCACAGGGAAGGCGTCCGGGCAAGAAACAACGAAGGTTGGGTGAAGGTTAGGGGGGAAATGAGCACGGCGCTTCGGGGCGAAGCGCCGTGCGTCCGGCACGTTTCAGCTCAAGGTTAGAGGTGNTCAACTCAAGCGTAGTGGTCCACCAGTCGATCACTGATACGCTGCTCGATCATTTCACCCTCTGGATCATCGGCATCGGAACCCAGGCCTCGACCCGCCGTCCGGCCATCGCTCTCCTCACCCGCCTGCTCCTGGCCTGACTGATCCGAGACATTCACATCCACCAGATCCAACCCCTGCTCCGCGAACATTTCCCGCAGACGGTTGGCGTTCTGGTCCAGTGCTTCCCTGACNGCGACCTGTGGGCTGGNNAAGGTGACACTGATTTGATCCTGGTTGGCNCTGACTCGAACCTGCATGGGTCCCAGGTCCGGTGGATCCAGACGCAACTCCGCNGTGGAAAGCTTCTGAGCGGCCATCCACAGCACTTTNTGGCCCACCGCCTGCCCCCACTGNCCCTGCCCCACCGGGACCCGCACATCNGTCTGCACGGTAAATCCCCGCTCGGTCGGAGAGAGCGNCTGGCNGCGGTTGGCCCCATCCAGTTGCGCCAGCGCATTGGCCGGGGACTGGGTCCCATCAAANGACGTGCTGGCCTTNGAACTCGANTGTGTCGAGATATCGGCAATCGCCTGCAGGGNCTGGGCAAAGGCCTCTTTACCGTTNTTGCCNGCCGCGACACTCAANTCCAGCAGCCCCTTCAACTCAAGCCCNTCNCCCCCCTTGTCCGCGGANGCCGTCGCAACCAACCCGGGCAGCANTCCNGTNTCGNGNGNGGCCCCCTGTCGTTGGGTGGCCAGNGCACTCAGTTGNGACAGATAAGCGGCGCCATTGCGCCCAATGGCATCGCGNAGGTGGTTGGCATCCGGAAACCGGGTCATCAGCTCGGGCANCGCCGTCATGGGAATGGCTTCCAGGCTCTCNGCCACNTGATCCAGGNGCGCGCCGTCNTTCANGTCCGACAGCAATTGGCGCAGCGCNTTTTCCAGNTCCGGTGANAGGCTGCCTTCATCCAACTGGACNTTGAGTTGCTCCAGTATGGCGGTCACATCCTCGGAGAGCGCCGCCCAATCCTCTTTNCTCAGATTGGCCAACAGCGCTTTGTCGTCTTTCGTCAGGGTGGTGCTCACATCAGTGCCGNCNGCCGNNCTGGCATCATCGGCCGNTGCGGTCGGCTCTNGGGAGGCNCCCTTTTGCGGANCGTCGTTTGCCTCGGGGCGCCGGGAAGTGGTTGGCCCATCGCTCCGGACGTCACGGTCTTCTGGCCCTCTCTGAGCATTGGCGGGTTCCCGCTGCGCCGCTTCGCGGGGCTCAGTTCGGCGGCTTGGGGCGGTCTCCTCCCGCGAGGACCCCGAGCCGGTGCGAGCACGGTCCGTCGTGCCGTCAAAAACCTGCCGAAATCCATCGCCCTCCGGCGCCGAACGGCGCNGGAGCGACGATGGTTCTGAATTGAAAGACAACAGATTGCTGATTTGCGATTGACCTGGCATCGACACCACTCCGGCAAGGTTNGCGGCAAAGGTTTGCCGCTAACCGGTTAAACTGGGGCAAACGCCCGTTTCTGGGAGGGAAAATGCAAGGTTAGTGCCAGCCGCGTTCAGCCGGCGAAACTGTTCAANGTGACTTTGAGTTTGGCGAATTCTTCCTGCACGGATACCAGCTGTTGTTCGAGCCCATCGATGTCACTGGCGCGCCCACGCGATTCCATCTCCTGGCANAGATCCGCCAACCGCTCAGCGCCCAGGTTATTGCAGCTGCCTTTGAAGCTGTGCGCCTGACGCCAGACGGTGTCGCTATCCTGCGCNGCCAGGGCTCGCTGAAGCTGGCGAATACGCTCTTCCGAGTCGGTCAGAAAAGTATTGATCAACACCGGGAACTGNTCGTCCATCACCTCCTGCAGCGTCGTCAAAACNTCTCGATTGAGATGGGTTTCCGAACTCATGGGGCGCGCCTCTGGTTNGTCACTTNATTGGCCACTNGTCCGCTNGTATCANTCATCGGAACTCCANGAAAATACCGCTTCNACCCGGTTACCTTCACTGGGATACTGGACAGCATCGCACAGTTTTTCAACCAGNGCGAGNCCNCGACCGGCNTACCCCNGNGCCTCTCCCGGCNNGNCCNCGCNNGCCTCNTCCCGNCCATCAAANCCGGGNCCNCTGTCCTCNACCGCNATGCGTAACANNCCGCCCTCTTCGGTGGTGCTGTGNTGNAGNTGNATGCGAATCANCCCNTCGCTGACGTCGTCNAGGCGCTGCTGNCGGATNTCATAATAGTGGGCGAACCCNTCCGGCGTTCCCTTNAGCCCGGANTCCANNCCCAGAATGCCNTGCTCAAGGGCNTTGGAATACAGTTCGGANAGAATGGTGTACAGGGTGCCGCTGTGCTGACGCAGNCCGGGCACCTCNACCAGAATATTCAGCAACAGGGGCATGGGNTCAAACTGGCGGAAACTGGCCGGCAGNATATCAAAATTCATNNTCCATTCNGACAGGGTGGAGCGGTTGCGCCGCTCCGCTTCGGCGGCCACCGCATTGACNTTNTCCGGCCGGTCCATCCGGATTTCCACCANCGACAGGTCATCGTCNCGCTCCCCNTGNCCGACAAACTGCTGGACCCTGGCCAGGATNTCATCAAACAGNGNNTCNTCGTTTCTGGNGTCNGCGCCCCGGTGTTCCGCAAACACCGCCTTNAGNCGCTCCTCACCNAACATTTCGCCCTCGGGGCTGCGAGCCTCATGGATGCCATCGGACCANAGNTAGAGACGATCCCCCCAGGCCAACTCGTAGGTTTCCATGTCATCCTTGAAGGCGCTGTTNCCCANCACGCCCAAGGGNAANTGGGTNGAGGTAATCGGCTGCGGCGGNTNATTGCCCTGGCGGAGAATATAGCCNGGAGGCAGGCCACCACTCCAGACCCGTATACGCTGGCGNCGNAAATTGATNTCCGCCATGGTGGCGCAACAGAANATGCCGACCGGCAGAATGGTTTTCAGNTTGTGGTTGATNTCCCGCANGATATCGCTCATNGCGAACCCTTTGGACACCATCCCGTAAAANGTGGAGGCGAGCGGNATGGCNCCCACNGCCGCCGGCAGGCCATGNCCGGTAAAATCNCCCAGCAGNACCATCATGCTGCCCCCCGGNCGCATNCCGGCGACCAGAATGTCGCCNTTGAACACCGCNAGNGAGGACAGNTAGTAGCGGACATTGTTGGAGTCCAGACANCCNCTGTGGGCNATGTTGTCAAACACCTGTTTGGCGACCGTCTGCTCCTGNAGCAGGTGCTGGTTGTGACGGCTGATCTGATCGCGCTGATCNAGNATGGTGGNGTGCATGGCNCGCATGCGNTTGAACGNGCGNATTTTGGCCTGNATNATGACCCGGTTGTAGGGCTTGGACAGAAANTCNTCACCCCCGGCATCCAGGCACTGAACCAGGGATTCGGTATCGGTCAGAGAGGTCAGGAAAATGATCGGNACCAGNGCCTCNCCCGCGAGGGCNTTGATNCGNCGCGCGGCGCCAAAACCGTCCAGGTTGGGCATCAGGGCATCGAGCAGGACCAGGTCCGNTCGCTCNCGCTCGAACNCCGCTACCGCTTCCCGCCCNTCNCGGGCACTGATNACCCGATGGCCGTCNCGGGCGACAATGGCCTGNAGAATCTGGCGATCCGTNTCGGAGTCGTCAGCAATCAGGATGGTCAGCGGACTGTCGTCGGTCATGCGCAGCGTCTCCATTCGCGCCCCGGNGCGGCCNGTGGCCGCCCCGGNCGAAGCCGATCAGAACATCAGGGATCGNCCCNTTGGGTACCCGATTACTGGATATCGAATAGCTGTTCGAAGTTGGATATGGTCAGAATCTTNCTGACATCCGGGCTNCAGTTGCGGATTTCGATGCTCGCCCGATCGCCCCCGGCGTGATCCCGNAGCAGCAGCAACATGCCCAGGGCGGAGCTGTCNAGGTAGGTTGTTTCCTGAAGGTCCACCCGNTAGCGCTCCGGCGCCTTNTCCAGNCGCTCNTAGGAGCCCCGGAAATCCTGGTGCGAGCTGAAATCGAACCGCCCCTGNATGTAGATGGTGAGCAGGGTTCCGTCGGATGACAGGGTGGAGGTTATCGCCATAACTGTTTCACATCCTTTCTGACACGTTATTGTTCAGGCCAAAGCNTTCGAGCNAAAGCATTCCGGCACANAGCGACCCTAAGCATAGCGTAATTCCCNTGCCCCGTCAGCGTTTTCGGCCGGGACCCGTCCGGCCCATACGCTGGGCCGCNAGATCGTCCAGNTCGCGCTGCTGGCGCTGCTCAAGGACGGCATTTTCCTCGCTGCGCATGCGCGNAATCATNTCTTCCAGCGAGCGGCGGCGGTGGTATTTCTCCTGCCACNGNTGTCGNCACTGCTCCAGGTACTGACGCACCTGGGCCAATTTCTGCTCCTGCCCACCCAGCGCCTCGCCCAGGCGCTGCANAAAACCACTGTAGCTCATCAGCGACTGGGCATCGACGCCCCGGCGCTGCTCGCGATAATCCGCCAGNTACTGGGCCCGATAATCCTGCANCTGGGCCAGTTGCCCCTCNTCCTGCTCCAGTTGCTGCCGGGCTTCCCCGAGCCGGGCGGCGGCGGCCTGTTCTTCNCGCTCCGCCACCATCANAACCACCTTGAGTCGTTCCGAGCGCTGCTCCNCCATGATTTAGCGCTGTCCCCGGCCGCTGTGCTGCGCNGCNAGNGCNCCNCGGCGCGGGCCAGGNCCGNCGGGCCCATTGCCGGGCTGGCCGCGCCCNTGNGCCGCACCNGNNTGGCCCGACGGCTGCAGGGTNCGCTGCAGGTGATTGATGCTTTCATCNAGCTGCACCGCCTGCCCCAAGCCCTGCTGGATAAATGCCCNCAGGTGNGGNAANCGNTCAATGGCCGCATCGGTTTCGGGGTCNGCCCCNGGGGTATAGGCGCCGATGTTGATCAGGTCCCGGTTCTGTTGATAGCGGGACAACAANTGTTTNAAGCGTTGCATGGACTTCAGGTGGGGCTCAGCNACGATATTGGGCATTGCCCGGCTGATGGAGGCCTCCACATCAATGGCCGGATAGANGCCCTCCTCCGCCAGGCGGCGGGACAGGACAATGTGGCCATCNAGAATGGCNCGNGCGGCATCCGCAATCGGATCCTGCAGGTCGTCGCCNTCCGANAGCACCGTNTANAANGCGGTAATCGACCCNTCNCCNCTGGCCGCNTTNCCGGCNCGTTCGACCAGNTGGGGAATTTTGGCAAACACCGAGGGNGGNTANCCNTTGGTGGCNGGCGGNTCGCCGATGGCCAGNGAAATTTCCCGCTGCGCCTGGGCAAAGCGGGTCAGGGAATCCATCAACAACAGGACATTCCGCCCCTGGTCCCGATAGTACTCGGCAATCCGGCTGCACAACTGGGCCGCCCGAAGCCGCATCAGNGGCGCATCATCCGCCGGCGAAGCCACCACCACGGCGCGCGCCATCCCCTCGGGCCCGAGAATATGATCGATGAACTCNTTCACCTCACGGCCCCGCTCGCCGACCAGNCCGACCACCACNACATCGGCCGTGGTGTATTTGGTCATCATGCCCATCAGCACACTTTTACCNACGCCGCTGCCGGCGAACAGNCCGAGNCGTTGTCCGCGCCCNACNGTAATCAGGGCATTGATTGCGCGNATTCCNACATCCAGGGGTTCGCTGATCGGGTGGCGCTTGAGCGGATTGATGTCATGGGGNGCAAAGTCGAGAAANTCGTCNCCCCGCAGNGGACCGGCGTCNTCCAGNGGNTGNCCCAGGCCATTGACCACCCGGCCCAGCAAACGGGGGCCGACACGCATTCCCTGATGGGAGGAAATGGGAATCACCCGGGCGCCGGGCTGCAGACCTTCGACGCGCTTGACCGGCATCAGGTAGACAATGTCGTCGTCAAAGCCGACCACTTCCGCCTCGATNTTNCGNCCGTCCCGATTGATGACCTGGCACTGGCGACCGACGGANACGTTNAGGCCGACGGCCTCCAGNGTCATGCCCACCGANCGGGTCAGGCGNCCTTCGGCTTCCGGNTTGGGCGCCTCGGGTACGCCGNCGGGNCCGAAGCCGCGCAATCGNTCCAGCANCGNCGAGCGNNGCCCGGNCGGTGCAGGTGCATCGCTCACGGGGTTTCGTCTCCCGAGGACCGGCTGTCATATTCGTCGCCGTCGGGCTGCACAGCGTCGCTCATATCGTCTTCGTCGCTCATCGCGGAATCACTGCCCAACTGGCGATTCACAAAGGCGTCGAGTTGTTGCGCCAAACGGTGTTCAATGGAAAAATCGACNTGGCTNTCNTTGGTTTCCACCCGNCANCCNCCGGGCANCAGNNCNTCNTCNGNGTGAAANGTCCANTCCAGNCGGTGCTCTTCNGCGTANGCTTCCACCAGGGCGAGATCATCGGGGTTGAGGTAGATATGCANNTGTTCNGCNCCGGCGGGCAATGCGGCCACGGCGGCGCGCACCGGNTCCATGATATGACTGGAGTCCGTCAGCAGTTCCCGTTCTACCAGGCTGCGCGTTAACGCACATACCGTGTCGAGCAACCACTGTTCCAGGGCNTCNTCCTGCTCCGCCAGGGGCTCCCGAATGGCCTGTACCAGATGCTGAAAGCGCTGCTGCTCAGCGGCCAATTTCTGGCGCATCTCTTCCCAGCCTTTCTGCTGACCCGCCTCATAGCCTTCGGCNCGGCCCTGCTCAAAGCCGGCCTGGTACCCCTGCTCTCGCCCTTCCTGCTCGGCGGCGTCCACCAGGCGCTGCATTTCCTCGGCNCTCANGCCGCTGCTNCCGCCNTCGTAATCCACNTCTTCAATTTTTTCGCCCNTGCGCCGCTCTTCGTCNTCGGCGCGNTGGCGCGCTTCGCGCTCGGCGCTGGGCAGTACNCGGTCCTGNTCACCGTGAATCGGCGGNAGTACCCAGGCCTGATANTGCTCAAGCTCTTCGGCGGGAATCCGGTTGGCAAGTTTTTTGGTGGTCATGGTTACGCCGCCGTTGGTGATGCGTCAGGAACAGAATCGGAAACAGGCCCGGCGCGATTAAAGCATTTTTTCGCCACTGCTGCTGAGCACAATTTCGCCNGCATCGGCCATGCGCCGGGCAATGGTGAGGATNTCTTTCTGGGCGGTCTCCACTTCGGACAAGCGCACCGGCCCCTTCACNTCCAGNTCGTCNCGCAGCANTTCGGCNGCGCGCTTGGACATGTTNCNGAAAATCTTGTCCTGAAGNTCGTTGTCGGCCCCTTTGAGCGCCACAATCAGNACNTCGGANGACACCTCNCGCAGCAGCATCTGAATGCCCCGGTCGTCCACATCCTTGAGGTTGTCGAACACGAACATGAGGTCCTGAATCTGGTTGCCCATGTCCTCGTCCAGCTCCTTGATGGAATCCATCANGTCGGCCTCGATGGAGCCTTCCAGGTGGTTCATNATTTCCGCCGCGGTCTTGTAACCGCCCACCGCCTTGGTCTGGGAAGAGGCGCTGCCGGTGAACTGTTTTTCCAGAATGTCGTTCAGTTCCTGCAGAGCGCTGGGCTGNACNGTATCCAGGGAGGCGACCCGCATCATAATATCCAGGCGNATCTTTTCGCTCAGATAACTGAGCACTTCCGCCGCCTGGTCAGGGTCGAGGTAGGACACCACAATCGCCTGAATNTGCGGGTGNTCNTTGCGGATNACNTCNGCCACNGANCGNGGCTCCATCCANTTGAGNGTNTCCAGNCCGGTGGTNTTGCCGCCCAGCANAATNCGNTCGATCAGNCCNCTNGCCTTGTCTTCNCCGAGGGCGGTCACCANCATNTTGCGGATGTAGGCGTCGGAGTCGGTNCCCANNCCNGTGAGGGTGCGCACTTCTTCNAGAAANTTGNTCANNACGGCCTGGACATCACTCTGCTGGACGTTTTTCATCTGCGCCATNGCGCCGCCGATGCGCTGAACCTCCTTGGGGCCCATNTGNCGAAGCACNTCCGCCGCATCGGCCTCGCCGAGCGACATCAGGAGAATGGCCGCCTGNTCCACATGATTCAATTTCGATGNNGGNTTGGCGGGNGCGTTTTTTTCCGCTGCAGGCGCTTTTTCAGCCACGGGATTCCTCTCTCACTCAGTTGACGGGCTCACTCNGTCGACGGGTATCGATTAATCGTCCCGGTTGATCCAACTTTTCACCACTTGGGCAACCCGCCCCGGATCGTCGGCCACCAGCCCTTTTACCGCGTTCAATTGCTGCTCGTAGCTTTCTTCCGGCCCTGGCAACCCGAGTGCGCCGCCGGTCAGGGTAACGGTTTCGTCCGACAGGCCATCATACCCACCCAATCCGGACTGTTCCAGCGCGGCCAGCTCCCGGGCTTCCTCTTCTTCCGAGGCACGGCCCCCAGTCCGGGCCAGACTCTTGAGCACCGGACGCAAAAGGCCGAAGATCAACACGGCCAAGACCAACAGACCGGCGCCCTGCTTCAGGTAGGGAAACAACCAGGGTTGCTGCCACCAGGGCAGCTCCGGAGTCGTAAACTCTTCGAGACTGCGGGCCCGAAACGGTGAATTGAGCACATTCACGCTGTCACCCCGGGCGGCGGAGAAGCCCACCGCATCGCGCACCAACAGCTCCAGGCGCTGAAGTTCCGCATCGGTCCAGGCGACCCGGGTTTCATTACCCGCCTCATCCAGCTCAACCTTGTCATCAACGACCACTGCGACCGACAGGCGATCGACCTGGCCCTGTTGAAAACGGGTATAGCTGATAGTCCGGTCCAGCTCGTAGTTGCGAGTCGCGCGCTCGCGCACTTCGCGCGGAGAGTTTTCATTGACTGGCTCACCGGTTTCCGGATCGATCTGCTCCGGAGCTTCCGCGGCGCCGGGCGGCTGATTGGTCAGCGCGCCGGGAATGCCGCCCTGATCGCGCCCGGTAGTGGACTCGTTCATGATCTGTTCGCTGCGGATGGCCGGCATATCCGGATTGAAGGTTTCCGCCGCCTGCTCAGTCGCCGTAAAATCGACATCGGCACTGACTTCCGCCCGGAAGTTTTCGGTGCCCAGCACCGGCTCTAGTATCCGGTTGACCCGCTGTACCAGCCCTTCTTCCACCCGACGGGTGTACTCGCGCTGACGATCCGCCATCAACAACTCGGAATTTTCCTCTTTGGCGGACAGCAGTTCACCGTGCTGATCCACAATGGTCACCGCGTCGGCGTTAAGCTCGGACACACTGGAGGCCACCAGATTGGTAATGGCTTTGACCTGACTGGCGTCCAGAGTGCGTCCGGGATTCACATCCAGAAACACCGAGGCACGGGGCTCCCGCACATCACGGACAAACACCGAACGCTTCGGCACCGCCAGATGTACGCGGGCACTGCGCACGTTATTCATGCTGGAAATGGTACGCGCCAGCTCGCCTTCCATCGCGCGATGGTATCGGGTGCTCTCCACAAACTGGCTGGTACCCAAAGGCTGCTCTTGGTCCATCAACTCGAAGCCTGTGGTGTCATCCCGGGGGATACCTGCCTGGGCGAGTCGGATACGTGCTGCGGACAAGTCGTCCACCGCCACCAATAAACCGCCCGTGGCCGGGTCTATCCGAAAAGGGATCTGGGCCTGCTCGAGTACCGTGACGACTTCGGGGGATTCGCTCGGGTCCAGGGAGGGCAGCAAGGGGCGATACTCTTCTCCCTGGGTCCAGAGCACCACGGCAAAGCCGATGGCCACTGCCGCCGCCAGGCCCACCATCAGGCCGGCCTGACGCACCAGATTCAGGTTACTGAAGCCTTCGATCAGATCGTTCCCCGGACGCTTGCGACCGCCCCCGTTGGCGGCGTTATCGTCCATTGTTGAATCAGCTGCAGCCATGTCAGTGTGTCTCGTTATACGTTGTCAGAATCAGGGGTGGCACCGAGCATCAAATCGGCATGTTCATGATGTCGCGGTAGGCTTCAACCAGCTTGTTGCGTACCTGGAGCGTTGCCTGAAAGGCGACGCTGGATTTCTGGGAGGCGACCATGACGTCGGTAATGTCCACCCCCGGCTCGCCGCGTTCATAGGCCGCCTGTAGGGCGCCAGAGGCCTTCTGGGTGTCGTTGACTTTGTTGAGCGCCTGGGCCATGACCTCACCAAACCCGGGAACCTCCCGATTGGCTTCGGTCCGCAACCCGGGCTGCCCCTCACCCACGGGGTTAATGCCCTGGGGTTTCTGGAACGCCTGGGTCTGGGATTTGAGGGAGCGCATTTCCACCAGGAGGCGGTTGATGTCAACGCGATCGGTCATGGTGTTTCCCCTGCGACAAAAATTTGGCGAATCGGCCGGTTTTCGGCTTGCAAGGGATCATCTGCATAAAACGGGCCAATTTGGCTCAAAACCGGCCAAGTATTGCCGCTGAACACCGGGGCAGCTCCTGAAGGCGGTGCTCCCGGATTGTCAGGTCATGGACCGATTGACACGTTCGATGAGGGTTTCGCGGTTATAGGGTTTGACCATGAAGCCGGTAGCACCGGCGGACATACTGTCCTGCACCACCGTTTTGGTGTTGACCCCGGAAATCACCAACACCGGGGTGCGGGCGAAGACCCGAGTGCCGCGCAGCCGCCGCAGCAGATCCAGCCCGTTCATTCCGGGCATTTCAATGTCAATCAGAATCAGGCTGGGGCGCAGCTCCCGGAGGGCATCCAAGGCTTCCTGAGCGCTGGCCGCCAAATGGGGCTCAAAGCCCTCTTCCCGCATGATCCTCGCCTGGACCTTACGCTGAAAGTCGTTGTCCTCAACTATAAGTACCGGCCCCTTGGTGGCCGATGCCGCTTTGCCGGAGGTGGACTCCTTAATAGCACTGGCATTGAGGTGGGGAAACAGCTGCTGCCGGGCCTCCCCACGCCACAGGTTCAGCCAGTCACCGACCTTATCCGCGCCCAGAGGGCGGGCGATAAAGTAGCCTTGCGCCTTGTGACAATCGTGCTGGCGCAGAAAGTGCCAATCTTCTTCATCCTCGACACCCTCGGCGGTAATTTCCAGACCCAGTTCCTTGGCCAGGCCCATGGCGGATTCAAACATCACCCGAATGCGTCGGTCCTGACCGGCGGCATGGACGAAGCTACGATCCAGCTTGAACTGATCAAAGGGAATGTCCCGAATCTGGGCCAGGGAAGCGTGCCCGGTACCAAAATCATCAACGGCCAATTTGAATCCCTTCAGGCGGAGACGGGTCAGGTTATCCAGCACGATTTCCGGGCGGCGCATGGGCCGGCTCTCGGTGATTTCCAGAATCAGGTCCCAGGGCTTGAGGTCCGCATCCTCCAGGGCTTTGAGCAGCCAATCGGTAAAACTCAACTGTTCCAGGTTTTCCATGGACAGGTTCACCGACTGGGCACAGTGAATACCCTCCTTTTGCCAGCTTAACGACTGCTGCAAGGCCTCGCCAATCACCCAACGGGTCAGCTCATCAATCACGCCGTGCTCTTCGGCCAGGTAGATAAACTGATCCGGCATGACCCGCCCTTTTTCGGGATGTTGCCAACGCACCAGAACCTCGAGACTGGCCAGCTCGCCATCAACCAGTGAAACCACCGGCTGATACTCATTGAAGAGCTCATTGCGAGTAATCGCATCGCGAAGCTCCTCGGCGGTGACGGACTGATTATTTCTCGCCAATCGCGCCGGAGCCTGGCTGAGTAGCTTGTCCATTAACAGCCCGAGCTCCCGATCGTCCACCGGTTTGGTCAGATAGCCCAGGACCGGGATATTGTGCGCATGCACCAGATTCTGCGCCGTGCGCAACAGGCGTTCATCCTCACCACTCAACAGGATAAGTTGCCCGACAAACCCCAGCTCCACTAAATGCCGGACCACTTCAATGCCATCCATGTCCGGCATTTTCAGATCCAGAATCATGACGTCCGGTGGCGTTTTCAACGCGCGCAGAACATCGACGGCTTCTTGCCCACCAGTCACTTCCTTGATCATCACATAACCGAGTTTGTTCAAAAGGCGGCTGATCAGGCGACGCATAAACTCATCGTCATCCACCGTCATGATTTTGACGTGCTTTTTATTCATTGGCTCTCTCATCGCCGCTCACTCAAATAGATTTGCACCTGCTGCAATGCCGTCTGGACACGACGCCACTCAACCTCAAAATTATTCAGTAATTCACTGGCCAGGGATTCGTCTTTTTCCGCCCCTCGTCCCCAGCGCTCCAAAGCCAGAGATCGATCCGCCAGTGCCATTGCGCCCACAGACCGGGCCGAAGACTTAAGAGAATGCGCCGCGTCGGCCACACTCTCCCAACGGCCCTGACCGGCGGCTTCGCGCAGTCGGGCCACCAGCTCGTCCGAGCTGGTGCGAAAACTTTCCACAAACTCCGCCAGCAGCTCGTCATCGCCCCCGATCAGATCCTGCAGAACCCTCAGGTCCAGGGCCTCGGAAACCAGTACGACGCGACCGCTATCGGTACAACGGATAGCCGGCTGTTGATCCGACAGATGGGTCCAGCGTTCCAGAGACGTTTTTAGCGTATCTAACAACACCGGTTTTATCAGATAGTCGTCGAAGCCCAGCTGTTCGCAACGCTCCGCCTCGCCGGTGACGGCATTGGCGGTCAGCGCCAAAATCGGCACGGGGCTGACTCCACCCTGTTCCGCTTCCTCCCGACGAATGGCAGCGGTTAATGCATAGCCGTCCATCCCCGGCATATGCAGGTCAGTCAACACCAAGGCATAACCATGGCCTACTTGATGCCAACGGCGCAGTGCTTGGTGGCCATCGTCACACAGATCGGCGGCAAACCCCAACATGGCCAACTGCCGCTGAATCACTCGCTGATTCGTTTCGTTGTCTTCCGCCACCAGAACGAGGCGGCCCTCCAGCCGTGCCTGCTCGCGCTCCGGCACAACGGCCTGGCCAAGGCGGTGTTCTGGTTTGGGCTCGGTGACTTCCTGACTCTGTCGCCCAAGAGCGACAGCCGCTGCTTGAAGAAAGGCCAACCGGGAGAGGCTGTTACTATCAATGCCAAACAGCCCCATCCCCTCTTCCCGCATCCGACGCCGGTAACCACGCCCAATCAATAGCCAATGGTAGTTCGCTGGCCGCACGGGTACCGCAACCTCCTCGGCCCACCGGATCGACCCGGCACCTTCAAGCCCCGTATCGCACACCAGCAACCATAACGCCGAATCATGGGTGGCAGCCTCGGGTACTTCCTCGGGCCGATAGACGCGAGCGCCAGCCGCCCGCAGGTAAGCCGACCAATCCTCCCCCTGATAGTCGGGCCATACCACACAGCAGGCGTCCTGCAGATCCGGTACTACGGACACCGGCGTCTCGTCCGCAATGATCGGCAAGCGCACCGCCACCCGGAACTCTGAACCTTTCTGCGGCTCACTTGACACTTTGATATCACCGTCCATAGCTCGCACCAGGCTGTAACTGATGCTTAACCCCAGACCGGTACCACCATACTCGCGCGTGGTAGAAACATCCCCTTGCGAGAAGGGGCTGAACAGACGGGCCTGGGTGGCGGAGTTCATGCCGATGCCGTTATCGATCACATGAAAGGAAAGGTCCACCACCTCCTCCGAACGGCCACTCATATACAGGCGGACCGCCACCTTCCCCTGCCGATCCAGTTTGGAGGAAAACTTGATCGCGTTACTGAGCAAGTTCATCAGGACCTGGCGCAGGCGGAGCTCATCCCCCAACACTTGGGCGGGCAGTGCCGGGTCCGTATATACTGTCAATTCCACATCCTGATTGAGCGCCATCCGATCCAACAATAGACAGACACTGCGCACCAGGGCTGCGGGGGAAAATGCAACCGGAGCCAACTCCAGCTTGCCTGCTTCGATTTTCGAGAAATCCAGAATATCGTCCACAATTCCCAGCAAGGATTGAGCCGACTCACGGATAATGTCCACCATTTCTACCTGATGACCCCGCAGGCTGGTCTGATGCAGCACATCCACCATCCCCACAATCCCGTTGATGGGCGTCCGGACCTCATGGCTCATGGTGGCCAGGAACTGGGATTTGGTGGCACTGGCCAGCTCCGCCAGCTCCCGTGAGCGCTCCAGCTCCTGAATACGCTGCTGCTCTTCTTCCGCACGACGCCGCTCGGTCACATCCTGAAAGTACACGGCAAGACCGTCCGAGGACGGGTAGGCATTAACCGAAGCCCAGTAGCCCAAAGGCTCAAAATAGGCTTCGAACGACACTTTTATGCCGGTTTCAATCGCCTGGCGATAGTAGGTTTCAAAATCGGTCCCCAGTGCCTCGGGAAAGGCTTCCCACAGGCTCATCCCAAGCAGTTCATCCCGGGAACGCTCCAGCAGCCGCTCCGCCTCCCGGTTCACATAGGTGAACACCCAGTCCGTGTTGACGGTAAAAAATGCGTCGGTGATGCTTTCCAGGGTGGTGGCCAGACGCTCGGCCAACTGCTTGGCCCGCTCTTCACTGTCCCGACGTTCGTGGACGTCGATGGCGCTGCCGTACCATTTGATGGTTTTACCATTCGGGTCCTTGATGGGCATGGCCTGAATGGCGTGCCAGCGCCAATAGCCATCGAACCGGCGCAGGCGAATCTCCAGATCCAGTCGCCCTCCCTGGTCGAGTGCCATATCCCAGGCCAGGTTATAACGACCTTGGTCGACGGGTTCAATCGCGTCCCGCCAGACATCATCCAACAGTGGATCGTCGTGCTCGCAGCCGAGAAATTCCTCCAGCATCCGATTGCCGTAATCCAGGCGCCCGGCCAGGTCCGCCGTCCAGACGAGGTGGGGCATGGCGTTGGCAAATTCACGAAAGCGCTGCACCCCCTGGGCCAGCAGGGACGAAGCGTGTTTGCGCTCGGTCACATCCTGAACCGCCCCTTCCAGACGCACCACGTCTCCCCGCTGATTCAATATCGGGTGCGCCTGCACACGAACCCAGACATAGCGGCCCAGCGCGGTGACAATCTGCGCCTCAAGGTCTAAAAAGGCCTTTTCCTGCAACACATGGTCCACCGCCACGGACACTCGGCGTTGAAATTGCGGCGTGTAATAACTGAGGGCCTGTTCAAGGGTAAACACAGTGCCGGACGGCACATCAAAAATGGCGCAGGCTTCGTCGTTCAATGTCATCCGCTCGGCAATCATGTCCGCCGACCAACCGCCGAGCCGGGCCATCTGGGTGGCGATATTCAGCAGGCGATCCTGATCCACCAATTGCTGCGAGAGCCATCGTTGATCCGTAATATCCGATGCAAATCCCGCAAGACGCACCACCTGCCCCTGATCATTGAGCACCGGGAAGGCGCGGTCGTGCACCCAATGCCGACTCCCATCAGGGCGCTGGATTTCGTACTCGATGTCATAACGACCGCCGATTTGCTGAGCACGCATCTCGGCGACACGTCCTTGATGCTCGGGAACCACTGCGTTAAACCACTGCTCCGGGTTGACCAGCAACGACGCCCGGGATCGGCCCCACAAAGATTCATAGGCCGGGGAGACATACAATAATTGACCGGTTTCTACATCAGTCAGCCAGAAGACTTCTTCGACACTCTCCGCCAACTGACGAAACAACACCAACTCATTATCGAGCGCCTGCTCCAACGCCTGACGCCGTCGGTCGTTGGCCGCGACCAACATGACCAGCACGAGAATCAACACAAGCAGCGCAGCCTCCCCAACGTAGCGCCACCAAGATTCAGTGCGCCAGGAAAACAGGCCGGATTCGGAAGAGAACTCCTGAAAGTGCAGCCCCAGGATCAGCAACCCCAAGGACAGGGTGGCCCAGCGCAGGACCATTGCATAGGTTCTCTGAGCCGCCAGTCGCTCGACTATTTTATTTGACTGTGGTTTCATTCGGCTGAGACTCACGCGCGCCCATAAAGAGCCGTTGGTATATGATCAGTGTAAACCAAAGTGAACAAAGCGACACCCGTCGCAACGCGCCAAAATATCGGCGATTTTCGATCTTCTTCCTTGCAATTGTTTTTGCCGCCGATATCGTGACGCCACTTGGGGTCGCCCACGGTATTCTATACCTTCTGGTCATCGCCCTGGCCAATCAGACTCGTGATCGGGATTGGGTTCTACGCATAGGACTTTGGTCGCTTCTGATGTGCAGCGCCGGCCTGTTACTTGCGGACCTTCCCGACGGGTTCCCTCTGGTGGCGGTGCTGGCCAACCGCCTACTCAGCCTTATTGCTATCAGCGTAACATTGACCGTCAGTCTGCGTTGGCTGGCAACCCGCGATGCGCTGGGCGACACCCGACGTCAACTTGAACCCAACCAACGGCACCTGCAACAGGCTCAGTCTACGCTCGACATGCTGAGCCATCAGACCGGCATCGGTTACTGGTGTTATGACAAGGCCAGCCAGACATTTCACCGCTCGGAACTGATTAACCCGATAATTGGTTTATCACCAGGAGAACCACCACCGGCCGATGGCGCCTTGAGCTTTTTTCCGGAACCCGGTCGCACGCAAGTGGTCGCCGCATTCGACGACTGTGTTCAGCATGGAAAGCCCTACATACAACAGTTACCGCTGGTCACTCGCAGCGGACAGAAAAGATTGGTACAGACCTCGGGGCGCCCCCTGTTCGATACCCAGGGTGTACAAATCGGGGTTGTCGGCACGCTGCAGGACCTGACCGGAACCACGCTGTCCAACAACCGGTTTGCGGAAAGCGCCCGCGCGCTGCAGTCGCAATTGGATGCGCTACCGGTGACGGTATGGAGTGCACTGCCCGATGGTTCGATCGATTATTTCAACCAGGCGCTCAGTGATTTTTCCGGTGTCCCTCGCGAGTCGCTTTCAGCGCCGGGCGAATGGTTGACGCTGCTGCATCCGGACGATCAGGAGCGTTGCGTTCAGACCTGGACGCAATGTATTCAGAATGGCAAACCCTACGATATTCAGTTTCGAATTCGCCGTTACGACGGGCAATACCGCTGGCATCAGGTTCAGGCAACGCCGGCGCGGGATATCAACGGTAATATTATCAAATGGTATGGTAGTGCCGTCGAAATTCCAGAGTCAGCGGTAAAGGTCTGAGCGGTACCGCTTGGTGCAGTTTCATGTTGGGTTTTGGTGACGGCGGATGCGCTGCGCTTATCCGCACTACGCAGACCGCAGAGATTACGGCGGATGCGACGCAACCTCTGTGCTATCCGTAGGGCGGATAAGCGCCGCAAGGCGCGCATCCGCCGTAACCCAAATCTCACACTGGCACCAAATGGGTTACCCTACGCCAAACCATCCACCGGAAAACCGGCCTCACGAAGACGAGCCATTTTATACCGCAATGTTCTCGGGCTGATCCCCAACCTTTCCGCCGTACGCTTCTTACTACCGCGCTCACTGTTTAACGTATTGACGATAATCTCAAACTCCCGGCGCTTCAGATCACTCCCCAGCGCCGGCTTTTCCTCTGACACATCAGACACCGGCGTCCGGATTCCCTGGTGTGGAAGCGATACCGGTTCAGACACTGGGGTGAACGCCATCGGGTCAGCGTCATTCACGGTCATACCCGCGCTTCCCCCCGAAGCCAGATCCGCATAGGCTCTATCCGCTTCCAACCCGAGATCCTCCGCCTGAATGAGATCACCGGGCTGCAGAATCAGAGCTCGCTGCATGACGTTATCCAGCTCGCGTACGTTCCCCGGCCAGTCGTAACCCGCAAGCGCCTGGCGAGCGGAATCGGTCAGTTGCACCCAACCGCGTCGCTGTTTTTGCGCGTGCTTGCGCAACAGTTGTTCCGCCAGGGGCACGATATCCTCGCGTCGCTCCCGCAGCGGTGCCCACTGCAGGGGCAACACGCTCAATCGATAGTAAAGGTCTTCCCGGAACAGGCCCTTGGCCACCTGTTCGCGCATGTCACGGTTCGAGGTCGCGATCACCCGAACATCCAGCGGGATGGTCTTTCGGCCGCCCAGACGCTCAACTTCACGCTCCTGCAGAACCCGCAGTAATTTGGCTTGCAACCCCACATCCATCTCGGAAATTTCATCCAGCAGTAAGGTCCCGCCGTTGGCCTGCTCGAACTTGCCTGGCGCGCTGGTATGAGCGCCTGTGTATGCGCCTTTCTCATGGCCGAACAGCATCGCTTCCAGCATGTTCTCGGGAATGGCCGCACAGTTGATCGCCACAAACGGTTTCTGATGACGCGGCGAGTGGTTGTGAATATAACGCGCCAACACCTCTTTCCCGGTGCCGGACTCTCCGAGAATCAGTACCGTCGACTCTGACTGCGCCACGCGCTGCGCCAATTGCAGAAGCCGCTGACTGGACGCCGCCTGAACCACAGGTTCATCACCCACCGGCGCGGAGCCGAGGTGACGCGCCAGGGTATCCACCAATAAGGCGGGCTCGAAGGGTTTGACAAGATAGTCGACCGCGCCCTGCTTGATGGCATCAACGGACTGATTGATGCTCGCGTAGGCCGTGATCAACATCATGGGAATTTGCGGATACTGTTGCTTTACCGCCTGCAACAATTCCTGCCCGGACATGCCGCCCATATTGACGTCCGAGACAATCATCTGGCAGTCACTATCGGCGTTCAGTGTCGCCAGCGCCCGTTCACCGCTGTCGGCTTGCAGCACCTCGTAGTCCGCCAGTTCCAGCGTATCGGTCAGCGCTTCCCGCAGATCCGCATCGTCTTCAACCACAAGAATGCGGGGCCGGGCCATAGCCGGGGATGCCTGTCTTGCTGCTTGCGCCATGTGATTCTCCAGTGGATTGTTCAAATAGCTAATGGATCAATGTTTTAGTCGGGTCGGGTTTTTGTCGGGTTACGCTTCGCTAACCCGACCTACTAAAAGTTGGCAGCGTCGTTTCCGTAGGTCGGGTTAGCGAAGCGTAACCCGACATCATCTAACTCCACGGCAATGGCTGTGTCAGCGGCAACAACACGGTTGCACTGGTGCCCTGCCCCACCTCCGAGCGCAAATCAAAGGCACCGCCGTGCGCTCTCGAAACCGCCTGCACCACCGCCAACCCGAGACCGGTACCCTGGGATTTGGTGGTCACAAACAGGTCCCGCACCCGCGGCAACAATTCCGGATCAATGCCCGGGCCTTTGTCAGTCAGATGAATCGCCAACCAATGTTGGCCTTGCACCACTTCATGTTTGAAATTGATCAACAGCTCGGCGCCTTTACCGACCGCCTGAATGCTGTTGTTCGCCAGATTCTGCAAAGCACCAATCAGCGCTTCGCGATTGCAACGCAGATGCACGTGGGCACAACTGTTCAACCACTGGCAGTGGCTGGCGGAGGTGTTCAGCGGCACTTCCAGCGCTTCCGCCAGGCCATTTTGCAGATCCTCAACGGTGACGTAATCATTCAGGGGCAGCTCGCCTTTCACGAACAGCAACATGTCCTGAATCTGTCGCTCGATGTGATTGAGTCGGCTGGATAATTTGTCGGTAAACTCACCGCGACGTGACTCGTCCAGCTCACTATTGCGCAGGTGTCCTGCATACAACATGGCGGTCGAGAGCGGTGTACGGATCTGGTGTGCCAGTGCGGACATCATTTTGCCCAGGGCCGACAGCCGTTCGTGCCGACTGAGCTCGCTCTGTAACCGCCGGGTTTCGGTCAGGTCCGTCAGAAGAATGATCTGGCCATCGACACCCAGGTTGCGGGTCGCAATACGGATACGTCGCCCATCCTGCAGCGACACTTCATGCCCGTCATCACTGCGCGGCTTGAACGAGCGCGCAATGACCTCCCGCCAGGGCATGCCCTCCAGCGGCTCACCCAGAAGGTCCACGGCCACCGGATTAGCTTCAGTGACCCGCCCCGTGGAGTCGAGCACAATCACCCCGCCGGGCAGAAAATTGATCAGGTTATCGAGACGGTTGGCAATTTTTTCCTTTTCAACCTGAGCCTCACGGCGCTCTTTCTCGAGGCTGGACAGCTCACCGCTGAGCTCCGCCACCTTCCTCTCCAGCATTTCGTGGGAGGTCACCAACCGCTGGGACAGATCCTCAAACAGGTCAAAGCCCTGATCGCGCGCGCCATCCGCTTCACCTGCGGGGCCCGACGTCGACGGACGCAGACTGACCACGTCAGCCCTTGCACTGGCGGCGGACTTCTCGGAAATGGTCGATGCACCCTCAGCCATGGGGCACTCCCTCTGTCATGTTACGGGTTTCTGGCGCGAGGCCATTGCTTGATATCGGTTTTTGCAAGGAGGGTGCCAATCTGGTTTTCTTTTATTATTCAATAAGTTACAGGACTCAAATAAAACCCCAAGTCAATTTTCCGTCACCAAGCTCTCCGTAGGGCGGATCGGTCCGACGCTTCGGAGGCCGGAGGCCGCATCCGCCGCAACCAAAACCAAAGACCCCCATGCGAGATAGCTTCTTGAGGTAAACAAATCTACCGTGCGCTCCCCAAACAACTGTGTTATAGTCCGCGCTTCGGCGTCCTTCGGTCGGCGTCGCTCTTCTCTGATACCTCATCATGGCTCACCCAGACCGTACCCACATTTGCTGGGCAGGGATCGGGCCACAGGAAACACATTTCATGACATTTGCTGAACTCGGCCTTCGCGCCGAACTCCTGCGTGCGCTTGACGACGCGGGCTACTCCGTACCTACGCCCATTCAGGCCAAAGCCATTCCCACCGTCCTCCAAGGCGGCGATCTGATGGCGGCCGCCCAGACCGGTACCGGTAAAACCGCCGGCTTTACCCTGCCGCTGCTGGAAAACATGAGTCGTAAAGACGTATCCGGCCAGAAGTATCGCCCGGTGCGCGCGCTCATCCTGACGCCGACCCGCGAACTCGCCGCCCAGGTGCACGACAGCGTGCGCACCTATGGCAAGCATCTTCCGCTGCGCTCCACCGTGGTCTTCGGTGGGGTGAGCATCAACCCCCAGATGATGACGCTGCGCAAAGGCGTGGACATTCTGGTGGCCACACCGGGCCGCCTTCTGGACCTGGTACAGCAAAACGCTCTGCAACTGGACCGGGTGGAAACCCTGGTACTGGACGAAGCGGACCGCATGCTGGATATGGGCTTTATTCACGACATCAAAAAAGTCCTGAAGCTGCTACCCAAACAGAAACAGACCCTGTTGTTCTCCGCTACTTTCTCGGATGAGATCAAGCAACTGGCGGACAAGCTGCTGAACCAGCCCGAGCTGATCGAAGTCGCGCCGCGCAACACCACCGCCGAGCGCATCACCCAGCGGGTGCACCCGGTGGATCGCAATCGCAAGCGCGAGCTGTTGTCCTACCTTATTGGTGATGGTGACTGGAAGCAGGTGCTGGTATTCACCCGTACCAAACATGGCGCCAACCGCTTGACCGAGCAACTGCAGAATGACGGCATTACTGCCGCTGCAATTCACGGCAACAAGAGTCAGGGCGCACGTACCAAAGCACTGGCCGATTTCAAAAGCGGCAAGGTTCGCACTCTGGTCGCCACCGATATCGCCGCTCGCGGTATCGATATTGATCAGCTGCCCTACGTGGTGAACTACGAGCTGCCCAATGTGCCGGAAGATTACGTCCACCGCATCGGTCGCACCGGCCGTGCGGAACGTGAAGGTGTTGCAGTTTCATTGGTGTGCGTAGATGAACACAACTTCATGCGCAACATTGAGAAGCTGATCAAAACCAACGTGGAAAAAGTGGTGGTCGACGGCTTTGAGCCGGACCCGAGTATTCGCCCGGAGCCCATTCAGCTGGGTCGCCAGAACAATGGCGGCGGTCGGGGCCGAAGCGCCAAACCGGGCGGCAACCGTGCCCGCAACAACGCGCCGTCCAGCGCCCGCAAGAATAGCAATGGCGGTCGACCAAATCAGAAAAGTCGCCAACGGCGAGCATAAAACGAAGAACGAAAAACGGCACCCTCGGGTGCCGTTTTTGTTTTCGGTGAGTGTCGGATTACGGCCTTTGGCCTAATCCGACCTACGGGAGGCTTCTTGCGTAACTTTCTGTAGTCAGTTATAAGGTAGAAAAAAGAAAGGGGACCCTCATAACTCGGTAACTTGCTGTAACAGCAAGGTGCGAAGAACCGAGAGCATTGGAGGTGTCC